>NZ_JBIKRX010000130.1:0-5416 GCF_044348915.1 Flavobacterium sp.
TGCATCTTCCTTAAATCGCTTGTTAAATGTTATTGAATTCACACCTATAAATTTCTCCCTTGTACTCATTTGACAAAGGTAATACTATTTTCGTTTTTGGGCGGCCTAAACGCCTATACCTAAAAATATAATTAAGTTTGGTATAACCCAAGTTAAAAAGCAAATCAAAGCGCAAAAAGAATCTAAATTACTAAATACCAAGACTGCTAAATATTTGTTGATAATTAGGATTATTGGGATCCAACTGCTTCAGTTGTATTGCTGTTTGAACAGCCTTAACTTTATTATTTGCTTCCATATAAACATAGGTCAATGCATAATAAAGTTCCGAATCGGAGGGATTGATTTGAATTCCTTTTTGTAAAACAGAAACTGCAGCTGCATACTTTTTACTTTGATTCAATAGTAAACCGTAATTGTAATAAACTCTAGAATTCGTTGACTTTAGTTCTACTGCTTTAGCAAAAGATTTTTCGGCTGCAGGAATATTATTCATTTCATTATGCAGTAAAGCCATATTGTAATAAACACGCTCATTAGTAGCATCATTTTTCAAAGCCAATTCAAGTGCATTTAAAGCTTGCTTATTTTTTCCTTGCTCATTATAAACAGCCGATAAATTCAACAAAGCATAATTCATATTGATGTCTTTTTTAAGACCTCGCAAGTAGAATTTTTCCGCATTGGGATAATCCTTTAATTTCAAATAATAATCGGCCAACATCACATTTCCTGTCGAAAAATCAGTTTGAAAACGTAAAGATTTCTCTAACTCCGCTTGTGCGGCTGAGAAGGCTTTTTCATATTCCGGTCTTACTTGATCTCGAGGAATAATTATATAAAGATCCGCTGCGGCTATTCGCACAGCTCTCACTTTATCCGAAAGCAAAGGTCCGACAGCATCGATCCAACTTTCGGAGGGGAATGAGGCTAAACTTCTTAAAGCACGATATCTGTTTTGAGCATCATTACTGGCGAGCCTTCCCAAAATAGTTTTCAAACTTGTTTGCGTCGGTAAAGAACCTAAATAAAAAGTGGCGGTTGCTTTAATAATTTTAGGAACAAACTTATTATTGATTAGACTCGTCAGATGTTTTTCGCTATTGGCATCTAATCGACTACCGGGAATCAAATCTTCGGCAAAATGATACACCCTTTTAGGACCATACCATTTTACAATAGCATCGGCCAAAACTTTCTCCGACTTGTCTTTATGACAGTTGCTACAAGCATTTGGTGTGCCGTATTTTATGGATAAATCAGGTCGTGGCACTCTAAAACTGTGATCGTGGCGCAAATCATTACCCATATACAATTTACCTGGCATATGACAGTTTTTACATTCAGCGGCAGGAGTTCCGGCCTTGTGAAAAGTATGTTTAGGCACATCATATTTCGTAGGAAGGTGGCAAAGCGTGCAAGCCTGATTTCCGGGACGTTTTTGTTTTGCAGAATGTGGATCGTGACAAGTACTGCAGGTCACCCCCTTGTGATACATCTTACTTTGCAAAAATGAAGTGTAAATATAATCCTCATCATTAACCTGTCCGTCAGCATGATAGAATTCTGTATCTGGAATTTGAGGAATGTAATTATCCATTATTTCCGAGCTCGGAATATGCTTACCATTGATTTCAGATATACGAGCATGACAAGGAGCGCAAGTATTGATCTCTTCTAAAGGTTTAGAGTTTTTGGCCAATTTCATAAAACTGCCTGCTACCCTACTACCCGATTTGTAATCCCCATTAATAAAATCGATATGTTGTTTAGCTGCACCGTGGCAACTTTCGCAACTTACGTTAATGATAGAATAACTCGTTTTATAAGTATCTGTTTTAACATCGTAATTCTTTCTTAGATTGGTAGAATGACAGGTGGCACACATCGTATTCCAATTTTGAGCATTTCCTGTCCAATGCAACCAATCGTGTGAAGGAATATTTTGTCCTGCATATTGATTGAACCATTTTTTCTTAATCACATCATAACTCAATCTTGGAACCTGCATACGACCACCAGGAAACTGAACCAAATATTGTTGTAAGGGAGTAAAACCAAAGATATATTTCACTTCGAATTCGTGATATTTACCATCATCACCCTCGGTAAAAATATAATATCTAGAGCCCTTTTTATAAAAACGACTGCTCACACCATCAGCGGTATAACTAACATTATTGAAATCCCCTTTAACTGTAGAATCGTTCGGGGGCAACATCGACATGTAATGATGGGATTGTTTCCAATCTTTAAATTCCTTTTCGTGGCATTTTTTACAAGATTGATCGCCTACATATTCCTTAGAATGAGATTCAAGGTCGGAATATTTTATATATTTGGAAGTGCAGCTGTCAACTATAAAAACTCGAAAAATTACAAGCAAAACGACTGAAATAAATATCAGTAGTAGCGATTTTTTGTACATAAAATGCATTTTAAACAAAAGTATTTATTTTTTTTGATGTTGCAAATAAATACTTTCAAATATTAAAATTCAGGAGCAAGTATTTTATTTAATTTTAAGAGCTTCAATATCTCCATCATAAGAAATGGGGCTTC
The DNA here is from genome assembly GCF_044348915.1 of Flavobacterium sp. Classification (GTDB taxonomy): domain Bacteria; phylum Bacteroidota; class Bacteroidia; order Flavobacteriales; family Flavobacteriaceae; genus Flavobacterium. The sequence goes on from NZ_JBIKRX010000130.1 coordinate 2,563, forward strand.
GATTATTACTGTTGATAGTTAGATAGCCATTCCCATCAAAATATACGGTTAGCATCATCGAAAAAGTATCGTTTTTGCCTTGTACTTCAGCTTTGATTTGGTACGCTTTCTTAGTTTTTTCAACAGTATAAACGCTTGGTTTCCCTTCGAAAATCATTCCCTCGTCTCCGCCATATCCGATGCCTCCAAAACCTCGACCTATGTAAGGCAAATGACTATTGATTAATTCATATTTAAATTCGACACTGTATGGGCTTGTGGGGTTAAACGTTCTTCCTCCCTGAGGAACCACTCTTTGAACATTAAAAACAAATTCTTTCGATGCTACCAAAAGAGCTATCTGATTTTGCTTTTCTAACTTTTTCTCTTTTTTAATTTGTTTTTTACTTTTTTCTTGTGCTTCAACAGCATTAGAAAAAACAAATAAAACAAAAAGAAGTGTCAAAAACGAAACTAATCTGAAATTGAATTTTGTTTTCATTGTACTTTAAGAAAAATTAAACCTAGGTTTTTAAAAGAACACATATTGATAGGCCAAAGTTAGGGAATCATAATCCAATCCAAGATCAGCATATATCCCCGTATGATATTGCAATCGCAAAGACTGCATTTTTGTCAATGGAACCGAAAACGTAACGCCAACCCTCCAATCTTTTTGAGTGTCTCCGTTATAGACATCGTTTATGGCAACTTCACCCACTTTATACCAATTGGTATTCAAACCTACCCACATTTGATTTTTGAAGTAATAACTAGCGTGGGCTTGAAAACTAACAGTCGGTTTTTGTTTGAGTTCATTACCCTTCAAATAATCATTATTGTGGGTATAAAACCAAGTTCCGACATATGCTTCAGCATAAATTTTTGTAAATCGCTTCGAAATACCAATTTCAGGTTTGAATCCCCAACGATTTGTTCCAATATTAATTTGTTTATCATTATAATATCTTCCGGTTGGGACTGATGTTACCAAGCTTACGCCAAAAATAGCCTTTTGTTGATATTGGCTAAAACTTTTCCTATCCAAAGCTGGTGAACCCGTTAAATTTACTCCAAAACGAACGCGCATATCTCCAAAACCCGAGCGAGATCCCGTCACTTCTTCTCCATTCAACAGCACTCTTCCTTGCATATCCGCCAACGGTAAAGTTACTTGTACCCTCGCTAATTTTTTGGCTAAACTGAAACTACGAATGTAATTTACAGCAAAAATCTGGGTGTCGATTTCAAAATCTTTAAAAGGCAAAGAAGCATCTAGCAGTAAATTCCCTTTGTTGTAGCCATAACCAACTGCTAAAACATTAGTTCCCTTAGGCAGATTAGCATATGCTCGAGGCTCTAAATCTTGCCCAACAACAGTAGTACTTAAGAAACAAATGACAAATGCTACAAAACATTTGAAAATTACAAAAAAAAATTTAACGCTTTTCACTCTCATTTATCTGTTTTTAAATCATTTATAGTCCTTTATCTAATATCTATATTTAACAAAAGTAACAATGATTTTCATCATAAATTATTTTATAAAAGTCCGCTAAGCATACTAGTAACAAAAAAACCACGCACATCCTGATATCTATCGGGATCCGCGTACCATTTTCATAATTAGTTCAATTAACGGAAATTCATAATTTACTTTACCCAATTGGCGCCAAAAACAATATAATAAGCCCAATCTTCTGGCCCTCGGGCAATATCTATTCCTGCTCTAAGTTTGAGTTTTCGTGCCAATAAATACCGATATCCTGCACCACCGGAAACGCGCCAAGAAGAATCTTGAAATGAATCTCCATCGGCAATAGCTTTGGCTGCTCCTCCAAAACCAACTAAACTATGACGATAACTAAAATCCCATCGCCATTCTGTTTCGCTAAGAACGGTATTACTTCCTTGGTATCGCATAACTGGAATACCTCTCATTGAGATAAAGGGTTTCATATAAAAAGGTGGACTTCCCCATATTTGCTGATATTCCGCCCTAAATCCTGCTGTCAATTGTTTTGAAACAGGAACATAATAAAAGGCCGAAGTAGTCAGCGTTGTAAAATCATAATCACTACCTATAATATCATCAGATCCTGCAAAACTAGTTTTCCATCGGAACCCCTTGTCAGGAGTGAAAACATTATCTCTTTTATCATAATCAAATACTAAACCCAATTTACTGACGATGCTATTTACCTCTTTAGGAGTATTGAACAAAGGATTAGAATTCGCTAGCGTTGTATTTAAAAACAAATAATCTAATCCCAAAGACCAAGCACTTAAACCAATTTGTTTCGTAAATTGACCATAAATAGGAACCGTTTTGATGTTGAACTCAAAAGAGCCTTCAGTTCCATTTTGAAAAGTACGATAAAAATTCATATTGACATCGGCATAACCTCCAAAAAGCCTATAATTGGCTCTCCATTTTTTTATAGTTCCTGCCGTTCCACCACCAACAAACCAAGTGCCATTCGCAGTATAGCCAGCGCCAACAGCCAAAAAATTGGGTTTAGCTCGTGATTTTACCAATTTACCATCAATACTATCTAAATATGGACTGTTAGGTTTAATAAAAACAGGAACCAATGCTCCTCCAATGCCCCCGAGTGCAGGTTCAGTAATGAGGTAAGGTATAGGTATAAACCCCTTAGAAGTAATAACCCAATCACTCAAGTCAATTTTATGATCGAGTGAATCTTTAAACGATATTTTCTTCTGTCCTAAAACCGCAATTGGTAAGGAAAGAAATAGAATAAAAAAGAAAATAGTTTTAGGTATAGGCGCTTAGAGCACCCTTGTTATCTATTGATTTTATTGATATTTATTCAAATTTCACCATCTTTTTCATTAACACATCGAAGATTGT
>NZ_JBIKRX010000060.1:0-18248 GCF_044348915.1 Flavobacterium sp.
GAAGCAGTCACCATATGCTTTTTATAGGCAATACAATCTTTCGCCACCTCTATATGAAGATGCGCTGGTAACATTGAGATCACAATATCCGCTTTTTGAATGGCGTCTTGCCGCTGACTCACATCAAAAATATCCAATGCAATTGCGGTAGCATTCGGATGATCTTTGGTTTTGCTACGGGCAGCTTCTATAGATAAATCACCTATAATAAGATGCAAATCCTCATCTGCAGACTTGCTTAAAAGATATTGAATAAGCGACGAAGCCGATCTTCCTGCTCCAATGATTAAAATTGTTCTCATTTTACATATATTTAACACAAACATACATAATTGTTGTATTTATAACAAATGATGTTTAATTAAAAACTAAAAAAAATTAATCAACCTTGCATATAAAGCAGTGCATTTATTATTAAAGTTATTGCAGAATGCAATACTTTTGCAACATAAAATTAGAAAAATGGACAAAAAAATAATTTCTACTGGCGCAATTTTTGGAATGTTAGCTATCATTTTTGGAGCATTTGGAGCCCATGCCTTAAAAAAAGTTTTATCCATAGAAGAGCTAACTACATTCGAAACAGGAGTGAAATACCAAATGTATCACGCCTTGTTTTTACTGTTCGTCGGTTTGGCAACAGCGCTTTCGGAAAAAGCAAAAAAGACCATTTATTATTTGGTTGTAATTGGGGTTCTTTTCTTTTCAGGTTCCATTTATTTATTGGCTACAAACAGCCAAACTTCCTTTGATTTTAAAGTAATTGGATTTGTCACTCCCATTGGCGGATTGTTATTAATTTTGGCTTGGGCGGTTTTATTATTTAATTTTTTGAATAAATCAAAATAGTGTATTAACCAAAAGAGCTATTCGATAACGAACAGCTCTTTGGTAATTTAAAAAAAAATGCACATTACTTTTTAGCCAAATCAATGCGCTTTTGTAAATCCTCCCAATTGTAAAAATGGAATGTCACTCCGTTACTCATCGCTACAAACATTCCTTTTTGAAATGGGCCGCCGAGATTTAATGACGTTACATCCGCACCATCGCATTCTATTGTTGATGTTGGAATTTCAGCTAATAAAGGATATTCATTTGCATTGCCATTCGCACCTTCTCTTGGATACACCATAAAAGTATTGGCCTGTTGATTAGACACCAAAATATGACCTGTGGTCGCTGAATTTTTGTAAATCGCAATTCCTTCGTTGTCCGATTTGAACTGGTTTTGACCAAAAAGAGCCATTTCCGAATTGTCATTCAAGGCAGGATCTGCTTTGTATTTTCTTATTCCGAATTGTTCATCGCAATAATAAACAACACCAAATTCGTTATCCACGGCAATGGCTTCGATTTCTTTTTTGCCACTGTATTTGCCAAATTTTCGAATCACAATCGCCCCTACTTTTCCATTGCCTGCATCGGTTAATTGGTATTGCCACAAATACGTTTCAGAAGGGCCACTTTTTCTACCAACTATAGCGAAAATAGCATTGTCAGTACTGCGAGTGTACAAAGCAATTCCCATAGGGTCACGTTCTAATTCTCCATCAAAAACTGATATTCCTCCGTTATCAATTGGTTTTAAATCAGGCAAACTAAAAATTCTTATTCTGTTGCTTTCCCGTTCTGTAGTTACGGCAACATCTACTTTTTTACCGTTAATTACTAAACCATAAGCAATATCTACATTATTTGGTCGCTTTAAAACCTCTGATTTTGCAATAATTTTTCCGTTCAAGTCAAAAGCATACAAACCGCCATCAGTATCTTTATCCGTCCCTATAATGATGCTTTTTGTCGCATCGTTAGGATTGATCCAAATAGCAGGGTCATCGGTATCGTGAGGTAAAGCTTGAGTAACGACTATTGGCGCAATGGCATCTTTTTTTATTGGTGCTAATTTAGTATTGCAGGAAAGCATAATAAAAGCTACAACCAGCAGTAAGACAAATGTTTTTTTCATTGTTATTTTGTTAATTCTTGAGTGTAAACAATTTTTCCTTCGGCATTGACTAATTGTACCAACATCAATTTTGGCGTCAAGCTAAAGGTCATAAAACCCGGTTCTGATAGTGCAAAAAGTGTTCCTTCGGTAGTTCCAGTTGGGCGCACTTCGCAAGCAGCGCCAGATAAAAACTGAGTCGTAAAACGAGTTTTTGGTTTAATAATTTGTAAATCGTGTTCGTGTCCGCAAAAATAAGCATCAACTTTATATTGTTCAAAAATAGGCGCAAAAAGCGTTTCAATATCTTTAGTATCCTGACTCGTTTTCCGTTTGCCTCCAGAATACATCGGATGATGACCCACTACTATTTTCCATTTAATGGACGCATCCGCTGTTTGCAAAGTTTCAAGCAGCCACTTTTTTTGGGCGATTGTGTCTTGTGCTTTGACATTTTCTTCTATTTGATCTCCTTTTGAATAGTAACTTGTTATAAAGGGACTTGTATCAATAAATACAAATAAGACCTTACTTCTGTCATTTAATTTCAGTGTTTTTTTAAAATAAGTTGCGGGCATATTCCAACGTCGGCTGATTTTAGAATAGTCGATTTGAGCTTGAATATTTCCGTTATAATCGTGATTTCCCAATGCTAAATACCAATCGGTTTGCAGATGGTAGTTGAAATAAATATCCTCAAACGATGCTTTCCAATGCGGATCCTGGATGCTTTGAACTCCTTTGGGGTAAAAATTATCACCAACAGCAATCACAAATTCTGAACCGATTGTGGCGGCTGCTTTTGCCATTTGACTGGCTACTTCTTTTTGATGGTATTCGCCGTTTCTACCAAAATCACCCATTACTAAAAAATTCAGACTTTGGTCCACTAGCTTTAACTCGGGAATAAAACCTCCTTTATAACCGGATTTTTCTTCTTTGAGATAATCTTGTGATACTGCTGCCTGTACAACCAACAAAAAAAACACTAGCGCTTTTCTAATTTTCATTACACTTATTATTGAAAAAAATTTGACAGGATTAAAACCCTGTCAAACTCTTAAAATTAATGAATTATATTTTAAATTTTACAAATCAAATTTCAAACCAAAATTATATCTAGCTTGGTAATATTCCATTTGCATTGTCCTTGATGCAACACCTTGGTAATAGCGTAACGGTTGATTGGTTAGATTATTGGCTTCGGCAAAAATTCGCAAGTTTTTTGTGATTTTGTATGACGCATTGGCATCTAAAAACAATTGTTCGTCATAGAATCTATCGTCGAAACTATCGCCTCCCAACTCATCTAAATAGTCAGCAGTGTAATTTAAAGAGATTCGAGCTGAGAATTTTTTGTTTTCCCAAGACAAGGAACCATTAAACATATGCGGAGCGGTACCCGGAAGTGACACATTTGTTCTTGCTTCACCATCAGCATTAGTAATTCCTTTTGCCTCCGATTCTGTAAAAGTATAGTTTAGATAGACTGCCATATTTTTAAAGAAAGTTCCCGGTATGAAATCTAATTGTCTTTGAAGTGCAACCTCAAATCCATATACGTTCACGTTTTCTCCATTTCTTTGTTGAGTTAAACCCCAATTCCCTGGGTTTGTTTCCGGAACTGGATTAGGTTGTCCAGGAAAATCTGTTGCAAACTCAGCATTGGTATATTGATTATCACGATAAGTATAGATAAAATCGTTTAAGTTTTTATAAAACACACCCCCGGACAATAATCCAACTGACTTATAATATTTTTCGACCATTAAGTCAAAATTATAAGCATAAGTAGCTTTTAAATTTGGATTTCCAGCAGCTATTTCAGAATCGTCATCCGGAATAACACTAATAAATGGTGATAAGTCATAATAATTTGGTCTTGCCAAAGAGGTCGTGAATGCTGCTCTGTACACCCAGTCCTTTTGCCCATTGTATTTAAAGGCTAAACTTGGTAACACATTAGTATAGGAATTCGTATTATTTACTTCTCCAACCAAATCTTCTTCATCTTCTACATAATTTGCTGTATAATCGATATTTGTGTTTTCTACACGTAACCCAACAATCATTGATAAATTAGAATTAAAATCCTGATCCCAACGAATATAACTCGCAAAAATATCTTCGGAAGCCTTGTAATTCAGTGCTAAATATTCACTTGGCACATCTTCTTTATCAAATAATGCAGTATTATTCAAATCTAAGTTACCTAAAAATGAATTGCTAGCAAAGGTACCAGGAACATATTGTGAACCAGCTTGCCAATTTTCTCCTCCATAAAAACTATTTGAAATTGCATTTAAATTTCCGAAAGCAGTAATAGGCTCATACTCAAAAAATGTATTTGCTCTACTTTTGTCTTTGATTCTAGCACGCCCTCCCAAACGGATGCGTCCTTTTTGGTTATCAATTACTGAAAATGGAATTCTAAAATTTAATTTCACACCTACTTCAGATTCTTCTGTATAATTATCGTTTTCTGACATTGTTCTAAAAGTGAACTTTGCTGCATCATCTGCTCCGGCAGAAGTAAGTAAAGGGAATCGAGTATCAGTTAAATCTTCATCAATTTTTAGCTTTCTATTTTGATATTCAATGTATCGTTCACCGGGTCTATCTTCACTGGCTTGCGCGTAATTTACTGCCCAATCCATGTCTAATTTAGGACTCAACAAATGTTCACCTCCAATTGCATAATTTTGGACAGTTTGTCTTTCAAGACGGGCATTTTTATTGTCTTCAATTCCTCCCTTAGTCTGTCTTCTGACATCTCCTGTGTAACCTGTGATATCATCGTTCGCATTATAAACTGGTGCAATGCCACGGAATCTTGCTCGATAACGATTTTCATAATCATCTCTGAAATTATACATCGCGTTAAAATAGATGGAATTGTTTTGGTTGAGTTTATAATCCGTTGCCAATGCAAATGAATTTCGAACCCTTTGAACGTCATATTTTCTAATATCATATTCTTCCATATAAGCCTGATTTTTCTTTCCTTCGACCCAAACACCTTCTACGTTATCAGAACCAAAATTATTGTTGTTGTACGAAGCACTTAAAACCATTCCTAGTTTCTTATCTAAAAATCTGTCTCCAAACACTAAACCAGCCGTATAATTTCCTTTATCTCTAATTGGACTGTATCCTCCTGCAAGCGTTGCTGAAATTCTTTGTCCATTTGGTGTTGCACGAGTAATTAAATTCACAGAACCACCAATCGCATCTGCATCCATATCGGAAGTAAGTGTTTTGTTTACTTCAATAGTCGAAATCATATCCGAAGGAATCAAATCCATTTGCACGTTTCTATTGTCGCCTTCTGCAGAAGGAATACGATCGCCATTCAAAGTGACAGAGTTCAACGCTGGTGCAATACCTCGAATAATAATATTTCGAGCTTCTCCTTGATCATTTTGCATAGTAATCCCAGGCACTCTTTTTAACGCATCTCCAATATTAGCATCAGGAAAACGACCCACTTGATCAGAAGAGATAACATTGGTAATGTTTTGATTACTTTTTTGCTTGTTGATGGCTTTGGCTTGACCACGTAAACGATCACCAATAATAACCACCTCTGCTAATTCATTATTGTTGGTGCCTAAAACAAATTTAACAATTGCTGTCTTTCTAGAATCAACTGTAACGGTTTGTACTTGGTTTTGATAACCAATATAGGTTATTACAATTTCATACGTTCCATAAGGAACATTTAAAAATTCGAATTCACCATTGTTATTTGTTGTGGCGTATCTGTTTCCAGCATTTAATTTGAGCGTAGCACCAGGTAGCGACAATCCTCCCTCACTTTCTGTAACTTTTCCTGAAATTATTCCTGACCCTTGTGCATACAAAACACAAGTTGAAATTGTCATCATCAATACTAAAAATATTTTTTTCATAGTTGTTTTATAGTTAAAAAATTTTGAGCGAAATTAGCAAGATCCCGCAAGGAATGTGTAAAATTGGCGTTAACAAATATTTAATTTATGGTTCAAAACGATAGTACTATCCTTCAACCAAAATGACATAGATCTAAACTAATACAAGACGTTTTTAGTAAAGAATCTGCGATAAACCTCTGTAATCTAGCAGTTCCTATTTTGATAGTATCCAGCAAAATAGCCATTCCTAAATATTCGTATCAACAACAAAATGTAACTTTCTTCGTTAATAGGCTACTAATTACAATCAATCAAAATCAATCACCCTTGCGCAACTCAACCGGCGCAACAAATCAAAATCATCATGCTAAAACAATTCTTCATCATCTGTTCTGGAGCCGACAAAACCCTTCTTGTAGGTTGCTCCGAAGGCGAACAAACCAAGTATGTAGGTATTGGCGCCACCGTTTTCTTTACCGCCGTTATGGCTTTCATCGCCAGTTCTTATGCACTTTTCACGGTTTTCGACAATCCATTTATTGCTATGGGATTTGGAATTGTTTGGGGATTGCTCATTTTTAATTTAGATCGATTTATTGTTTCCACTATTCGAAAAAGAGACAGTTTCAAGAGTGAATTCTTGCAAGCCAGTCCACGAATTATTTTGGCGATAATTATTGCCATCGTGATTTCGAAACCCTTGGAAATTAAAATTTTTGAAAAAGAAATTAATACTGTTTTATTGAAAGAAAAAAACGCAATGGCGTTGAATAACAAAAAAGAAGTAGCCACTTATTTCAAATCGGATTTAGATAAAAACAAAGCCGAAACAGACAAGTTAAAAGCTGAAATTAGTGCAAAAGAAAAAGAAGTCAATACCTTATACGAAACCTATATCACCGAAGCTGAAGGAACGAAAGGCACAATGAAATTAGGCAAAGGACCCGTTTTCAAAGAGAAAATTGCCAAACATAATTTGGCTTCCGCCGAGCTGGATTCCATTAGAAAAACCAATTTGGCTAAAATTGCCTTAAACGATAAAAAAGCGATTACGCTTCAATCAGACTTAGACAAAAAAGTTTCAGAAACTCAACCAATCATTGATGGATTTGATGGTTTGATGGCGCGGATTAATGCCTTGAATAAACTGCCGTTGATTACTTCATTATTTATAATGTTGCTGTTTCTGGCCATCGAAACTTCACCAATTATTGCCAAATTATTATCTCCCAAAGGTGAATACGATTACAAACTACAGGATTTAGAAACGGCTCTAAAAGCCACTTTGGAACAAGACAAATACCAACGCGATTTGTTAGTAAAAACCAGCGCATCGATGCATGATAAAGTTTATGATGACATTGCCCAAGACAAAAAACTATATGATTTGCAACGTCAAAAAGCCACCGAATTATTGGAACTTCAAGCGCATAATTTTGTAGAAAAACAGAAGCAAACAATGTAATTTAATCGAAAATAAAAAGCGGTTCCTCTAACAGAAACCGCTTTTTTTATTAAAAAAACCCAACTATTTTACTGCTTTTTTGGCAAACTTATACGAAATTCCGATCATCACTAAATCGGTAGTCATTTCGTAAGCTACAGTTGTTCCCGGAACTGCTCCATAAGGATTTGATGCTGAAACCATCATCGGATTAAGCATTTGACCAGAAGTTTTACCATCGCTCGCACCGTGATGATATACTGCGTCTAATGAAATACTACTTGTTGCTGCATAGCTAAATCCTAACTGAAAAGCATTTTTGATAATCGCCGTGGCAGGAATGTTAAAGAAGGCGACATCGCTACCAATAGGATTTGAACTATAAGTATAACCCAATCTCAAAGGAAACTTATCGATTCCTTTGTATTGAACTCCTGCCGATAAAATGGACACATTATCCCAGCCAAATCCTTTTACTGAAGCGGTTGGAGTCCAGCCTGTATCGGAAAAACCATTGGTGTTTTTATAATCTACCATTCTATAATCTAATGCGATATCAAAATCACTTTTTGAATACCCTAAACCAAATGATAGTATTGCAGGATAATCCATATCGAATGTATTAGTGCCCTTAGAATTATCTAAATACGTATTTTCGAATTCCATTTCGCTTAAGTTTTGAGCTGTTTTATAGGAAACTCCTGCTTTGAATCCTTTTTGGGAATCAAAATACAAACCAAATTGAGCTCCAAAACCTGCAGTAGTCGCTTTATTTGTTGATGGATATCCCGCAGCAGACGGGTTTGCGGTTGGATTCGGCATTAGTTGCAAAGAACCATAATTGAAAGTTGGTTCGACGCCAACCGAAAGTTTTTCGGTTATTTCATAAGCCCACGTAAAACCAATTTGCAACAACATATAATCTGATTCTATTCTACCAAAACCACCTGCTTTTTGCGGATAATTGATAGGATTTGAATCTAATGAAGGATTGAAATTAGGACTCATTGGCTGATTTAATTCTTCAGGGAAAGTTACTCCAAATCCACTAATTCCGAAAGCGGATGCTCCAAAAGTGTGTTTGCTTCCTTCTTTACCCCAAACCATTGCAAGAGCTGGCATTATCGAAGGATTTCTGGCATCCTCAGTAGTACCTGAAACAGCAGGAGAACCCGGACCCATCATCCCTGCTGGCAAGCTAGAGCTCAACTCAGGAGAGGAAAAAAATAGCCCCACATCTAATTTGATAATTTTGTCATTAAAAGCAGAAATAGAAGCGGGATTCCATTGTAACGCTCCAGAAATGTCAAGCGGCTGTGCGGTTGAGGCTCCACCCATAGACATATTGAAAGCGCCGACGCCTTGCATGATATGACCTGCTTGCGAAAAAGCAAAAGTCGAAAAGAGTACTAATCCAAATTGTAAAATAATTTTTTTCATGGTTAACGGTATTGGTTAAAATTTAAAATTCTTAAAAAAAACAGGTGTTTATCTGTTTTAGAATAAAACCCATTGATTTAATAGGTTAAATGTACTTCAACCAAATAATCTGATATGTAACTTATGTTACACATCTAATATAATTCTCAAAAAAAATCCCGATAAATGAGAATTTATCGGGACTACTAGTCAATAATAAGGCTTGAATTACATATAGCTCAAAATTTCCTTTTTAAGTGCGTCGTATTCGCCTTGTAAAATCAATCCGTTATCTAGAAGTTTTTTATAGTTCTGCAGCTTTGCAAAAAGCTCATCTTGTGACAATTCGCTTGTTGCTTTTTCGGTTGGTGTAGTAATATTTTCTACTATTGGCTCAGCAGTACTGGAAACCGCTGGCATTAATTCAGCAAAACTAACCACTTCTTCTGTTTCTACTTCTTCGATTTCTTCCTGAATAAATACAGGAACTTCAATTTTCACTTCTTCAGCAACCACAGGATTTTTTAATAAATCCAATTGTTCTTTGGCAAAAGTAGAAATCTTTCTAGCCTGAATTTTTGGAATATAATCAATAGAAACTTGAATTTGTGTTTTGGTCGAAAATGAAAATTCGGAACCCAAAATATTTTCTTTCATAAAAGTCCCTTCAATTTCGTTCCAAGTAAAATCGGTAAAATTCATTGAAAGCCCCATATTCTTAGGCTGACAAATTATAATTCTTTTATTGGTCACTACAATACTGTGTGGAAAAACAGTGATAGCAGGTTTTTTTTGAACGGCTATGTATCCTATTTCTTCGTTTTTCATCAATAAATCATTCAGCTTTGAAGTGATTTTTTCGATGGCTTTCGGGTCTTGCTCTTCGTTTAGAAATTTTTTAAGATTATCAATCATAATATACTATTTGAATTGTGTTCTGAAATTTTTAGCAAAAGTAATGCCTAATTTTCTACTTCTACATACATTTTTTTTCGAAAATGATTCGAACAACATAATTAATCCATTGCACAAACTTCGGCTTGAATTTTTTTAGTTAAACTTTTGAAAACTAAATTATAGGAATCATCAATCCATTCTTTGACCAATTTATCCGATACTTCACTATTTATAGCTACTTTATTCCAATGTGTTTTGCTCATATGAAACGCGGGTTGGACATCGCCATATTGAGCTCGCAGTTCCAATGCATAATCAGGATTGCACTTTAAATTCACCGATGGCTCGCCTTTTTCCCATTGTTTTAAAGATGACAAAGCAAACATTTTTCCACCCACTTTAAAAACTAAAGTATCTTGATCGAACGGAAAATGTTCGGTTACCCCTTTTTTAGAAAGGCAATATTCGTAGTAGGTTTCTAGGTTCATTTTTAAATTATTTTGAGTTCAGCATAAACAAATCACTCGCAATTCCATCGGTCAAAAATTTACCTTTTGGCGTAGGTTTTAGAATCTTCTCGATACATCCCGATTGCATCGGGACACTCGAAATGACGATTTCAACTAATCCATCATCAACGAATTTCTGCGCTTGCTTATTCAAATACTCGAAATACTCATTTCCGAATTCGGCTGCAATTCTATCCAAAGAAACACCCCAAATCGTTCGCAAACCCGTCATAATGTACTCGTTGTAACGGTCAGTTTTCGATAAAATTTCAATTTCATTGGGTAATTTATCTTCCTGAATCGATTTGATATAAAGCGTATTATTCGACACATTCCAACTTCTTGAAACTCCATCATAACTGTGCGCCGAAGGGCCAATTCCGATATATTTTTTTCCTAGCCAATAGGCTGAATTGTTTTTTGAAAAATAATTCTCTTTCCCGAAATTCGATAACTCGTAATGAACAAAACCATTTTCTTCTAGTGTTTCGACCAAAATTTGAAAATGTTCTTCGGCAACTTCGTCCTTGGGTTGGGCAATTTTCCCGGTTTGAATGAGTTTATTCAAAGCCGTTTTGGGTTCGACCGTCAAGGCATAACTCGAAATGTGCGGAATACCAAACGACAAAGCCGTTTCAATATTTTGTTTCCATTTTTCGCTGCTCATTTGATTCGCCTGTTCGCCATTCTGGTTCGAGTCAGGAATTCCATAAATCAAATCGAGGGAAATATTATTGAAATATTTTGTTGCCAATTCTAGGCATTTTTTGGCTTCCGTAGCATTATGAGCGCGATTCATCATCGCTAAATCATCTTCAAAAAAAGATTGAATTCCGATGCTTAATCGATTAATTCCAATTTTTGAAAGTTCGATTAAATACTCTTCCGACAAATCATCGGGATTGGCTTCGAGTGTAATTTCGGGATTTTCGGTAACAACGTAGTTTTCATAAATCAAATCAATCTGCAATCTCAAATCTGCAATCTGCAATCTGCTGGGTGTTCCTCCACCAAAATATATGGTTTCGACAACCTCGTCTTTGAATTCACTATTTCGCATTCGAATTTCTTTGGCCAAAGCCAAAACCATCTCGTCTTTTTTCTTCATCGAAGTTGAAAAATGAAAGTCACAATAATGACAAGCTTGTTTGCAAAAAGGGATATGGATGTAGATTCCGGACATATTTTAGTGATCAGTGGTCAGTTTTTAGTGGTCAGTCTTGGGGAAGTTTTCAGTGTTCAGTTTTTAGTGAGCAGTGCATAACTGAATACTACTAAACTGAACACTGCTTACTCCTTTTTTACTCCAAATTTCTCAGGATTTAAAATCATATAATTAATTAATTTTCCAACCTCTTTTGACTTTTCAGTCAAATTATTAAACGTTTCTAGAGTTATGTACTTACAAGCTAAAGCATATTCAAGCCACCCTTGTGTCTCCGAGTTTTCAGCGTCGGCATCAGTTAATTTACTGTGGAAATATTTGGGATATTCTCTTTTTCTGTAGGCTTCCGCTATTGTTATTGTAACACTTCTCGAACTTCTCCTTATTTGATCTGTTAGCGAATATGTTTCCTCTTTTGGAAAAATCTTGGTTATTTCAAAAATCTCCATCGCCACTTCAAACCCTTTTTTATAACCTAATAAATCTTGAAATTTCATACTGTTTTATTTTACTGATCACTAAAAACTAAACCCTGAACACTATTAATATAAGCGTTACTGAGCACTAAAAACTGACCACTGATCACTTTTTTATTCGTGATTCATTGTTCTTAACAAAAGCGTCCCAACCTGTATAACTTTTTTCTCCGACTGTTTTTCCGCTATTGAAAAAATGACAAACAGCAGCTGCCAAACCATCTGTAGAATCGAGATTTTTGGGTAATTCCTTCAGACCTAAAAGCTGTTGCAGCATTTTGGCTACTTGTTCCTTGCTGGCGTTTCCGTTGCCGGTGATGGCCATTTTTATTTTTTTGGGTTCGTACTCTGTAATGGGAATGTCTCTCGAAAGTCCCGCTGCCATTGCCACACCTTGCGCTCTACCGAGTTTTAACATCGATTGAACGTTTTTTCCAAAGAAAGGGGCTTCAATCGCAATTTCGTCGGGATTGTGGGTGTCGATGAGTTCAATGGTGCGCTCGAATATGATTTTCAGCTTTTGATAATGATTGTCATATTTGGACAATTGCAATTCGTTGAGTTGAACAAATTGCATATTCTTTCCAACTACTTTTATGATGCCAAAACCCATAATGGTCGTTCCTGGGTCGATTCCTAATATGATGCGTTCGTTTGCCATAAATAATTTGCCACAAAGGCGCCAAGTCACAAAGTTTATTTGTTAATTTACGAATTAAATTTACTCACACAATAATTCCCCCTTCGGGGGACAGGGGGCTATGATTTCAATTTCCCACAAAGCTAAACAATTCCTCATACTTCTAATCAAACTTTTGATTGTAGGTGGGGCGTTTTATTTTATTTACACCCAATTGGCGAATAATGATAAACTCGATTGGGAGAAATTCATTGTTCTGTTTCAAAAAAATCAATCGGTTGGCGGCATCAGCTTTATCTTGCTGTTGAGTGTTTTGAATCGGTTTTTTGAAATTTTGAAATGGCAGAATTTGGTTTCTTATCTGCACAAAATAACGGTGCTAGAATCCACCAAGCAAGTTCTTGGCGCCCTAACGGCGGGCTTGTTCACCCCTAATGGTGTGGGCGAATATGCTGGAAAAGCTTTGTTTTTCGAAAAGTCGAAAGCCAAAAAAATTGTATTCCTAAACTTGATTTGCAACGGAATCCAGATGATTTTATCGATTGTTTTTGGGATATTTGGTTTGTTGTATTTCAATGCCAATTACAACATTATCACCTCAAAAACTGTCTTGATCCTTTTTGGAATTTGTGTTTTACTTTTTGGAATTTTGTTTATTTCAAAAAAAATAAATATCAAAGGCTACTCCATCGAAAAACTGATTCATAAAATAAACGAAATTCCAAAGTCTATTCATCAAAAAAATATGCTCTTGGCCGTTTGTCGCTACTTGGTTTTTTCGCACCAATATTATTTTTTGTTTATGGCCTTTGATGTCGATTTGCCTTATTTAACAATGATGGCAACCATTGCCAGCGTCTATTTTCTGGCGTCTTCCTTGCCGACTTTTCAGTTTTTGGATTTTGCTGTGAAAGGAAGTGTGGCTGTCTATTTCTTTGGAATTTTGGGAATCAACGAGTGGATTGTAGTATTTATAAGCACGCTGATGTGGTTTTTGAATGTAGTTTTGCCCGTCATTATCGGGAGTTACTATGTAATGAATTATAGCCCCCACACGAGCGAAAGCGAACTGGCGAAGCAAACCCCCGAAGGGGGAATTAATAAACCTAAATCAAAAGGATGATTTTTGTTTTATTCCTAGTTCTAACGCTCTATTGTTTGGCAATACTTTCCTTGATTTATGGTTTTACCAAAGTCAATTCCTTTGATTTTACAAGGATGGAGCCAAAAACAAAATTCTCGATTATTGTTCCTTTTCGAAATGAAGCGGAAAATCTTCCGAAACTATTAGCCAGTTTTTCAAAATTGAATTATCCGACTGAAATGTTTGAAGTGATTTTGGTTGATGATGAATCGGAGGAAGTGTTCAGTAATCAGCATTCAGTATTCAGCGTTCAAATAATAGATAACATTCGCGTTTCAAATTCACCAAAGAAAGATGCAATTTCGACGGCAATGACAGTGGCAAAAAACGAATGGATTATCACCACTGATGCGGATTGTACGGTTCGTAAAAATTGGCTATCTACCTTGGATAATTACATTCAATTGCATAATGTTTCAATGATTGCGGGAGCAGTTACCTACGACTGCAAGAATTCATTTTTGCATCATTTTCAGCAATTGGATCTGGCAAGTCTACAAGGAGCAACGATTGGGAGTTTTGGACTTGGAAAAGGTTTTATGTGCAACGGAGCCAATTTTGCTTACACCAAATCTTTTTTTGAAAAACTGAATGGCTTTGAGGGAAATGACAGCATTGCAAGCGGCGATGATGTTTTTTTGTTGCAAAAAGCAATGGCGCATTCACCTGAAAAAGTTCACTATTTGAAATCCCAAAATACTACCGTAACCACAAAACCTGTTGATGATTGGAAAGCTCTTTTTCATCAAAGAGTGCGTTGGGCTTCGAAAACGGGTTCTTACCAGAGTAAATTTGGGATTGGACTAGGCTTTATTGTTTTTAGCGGAAACCTGGGTTTTCTGTTTGGAGTTTATGGTTTATTGTTCGGGGTGGGCGACTCTTTTATATTGATTTTAGTACTGTTGGCGAAGGTTATTGTTGACTACATTTTAATTCATAAAACAAATGGTTTTTTGAAAAATAGTACAAAATTCTATTTAATTAGCAGTTTGTTGTATCCTATTTTCAGTGTGAGCGTGGCTTTGTATGCTGTAACTGGAAAATATGAATGGAAAGGGAGGAGGTTTTTGAATTCCTAAAGTCCTAGCCCAGATAGAAGTGGAAATCCTTTATGTTTTTTCTTTAAAAACATAAAGATTGCAACGTATAGCTGGAAATAGCTCCAGATTCCTACTTTCGTAGGAATGCTAGTTACTCCACTTTGATAATAACGGGAAGAATAAACTGTGTTTTAACCGTTATTCCGCGCTTGATGGCTGGATTAATTTTTGGAAAATCGACCAAACGAGCTTTTAGAATACTATCGATTTTTATGGTGTCGTAAGCCACGGAATCTTTAGGGAATTGGGGCTCGAATTGTAAGGTAGCATTGGGCAAAATAGTGACTTTGACCTCAATAGTGTCTAATTCTGGATACAGAACCGACAAGGTGTCTACGGCTAATTTTTCTTGAATGAGTTGGGTCATTACTTCAAAAAAACATTCTTTACGCTGGGCTTTGTTTTCAATCTTTTCGCAATACACAACCGAGGGAAATTCATCGACTTCTTTCCAATTGATAGCATTGAGTTCCTTTTGTAACAAATCCTTTTCTGAAGGCACTTGCTTGTCGAAGTACTGACAGGAACTAAGAAATATAAATACTAACAAAAAATAAAATTGCCTCAATGTAGTGTTTTTGATATGGACTAATATTTTATAAAAATACAATTATTTCTTTTGTGATGGCTTCGAAAGCAAATAATCTTCATAACTTTCGGATAACCACTTCTTTTTGCTTTCGGCTGCCACTTCTTTTTCTTTGGGATATAAAGCTGCCAATCGATCAGAAAATGTTGCGATTTTTACAGTATAAGTGTAAAATTCTTTTTTTGTTAATACCACATTCGGATCAAATTTTTTTTCATTGAATTCAAAAAATAATTTTTCGAAATCTTTCATTGTATAATTCAATACCTTTGCTTTATTGGCTCCATAGATGGAGTCTTTCAAAATATCGTCGGCGGTTTTTTGCTTTTTTTCTTGAGCAAAAAATGGTTGTATAGCAACTAAAAGGGCGAATAGTAAAAAATGTTTTTTCATTATTGTTTGATAATTAAGTGATTGTTAACGTTCCAAATTTACAAAAATTTCATTTATGGATGTTGCACTTCTGATTCTTGGTTTTATATGTATGATTGTGGGCGTGTTTGGCAGTTTTTTGCCAGTTTTACCTGGTCAAAGCATCTGTTGGTTGGGTTTAGTTTTGCTCTATTTTACCTCAGCCATTGAAGCAAATTACTGGATTCTTGGTATTACACTCGTGATTACTGTGTTAATATCTGTTCTCGATTGTGTTATTCCAGCCAAGGGAACCAAAAAATTTGGCGGTAGTTCGTATGGGATTTGGGGAACCAATATTGGTTTGATTGTAGGGATTTTTGCTCCGATTCCGTTTGGTTTTATCATTGGCCCATTTGTTGGCGCATTTATCGGAGAATTAATGTACGATTACAAAGACCACGGACGAGCTCTGAAAGCTGCCACGGGTTCTTTTATTGGGTTTTTAGCTTCTAGTTTTATGAAATTTGTGGTTTGTATGATGTTTCTGGGACTATATGTTTGGATTGTCTGGGAGCATAAATCGACACTATTTTGAAAACCCAAACAGCGTAAAATCAAAAAAGCTCCCCACAAAAGTGGACAGCTTTTCATTGGTCTAACTACTAAACCGTGCTACGAGTTACAAAGTCGCAGCGAAACAACACAACTATTTTAGATGCTTTTTTGGGGCAAAAAAGCGATTCATCTCTGAATCGCTTCTCCCAATTTTAGCGGTCTGGACGGGACTCGAACCCGCGACCCCATGCGTGACAGGCATGTATTCTAACCAACTGAACTACCAAACCTCTGCTTTATTGCGGTTGCAAATATACTATAGAATTTTGTTTCTACAAGGGTTTATTGAAAAAACATTTGATATTTTTTTCTTTACTTACCCAAAACTTTGTTTTTCAACTAAATATGTGGTCAATATTTTCTCAAAACTATCGTCAACTCCTACTGGAACGTACTTAATTTTGTTTTGTGAACAGGTCAAAGCTAGTTTTTTAAAATAAGATCGTACTCCTTTTTCATATTCTTCCTTCACATTATCGGCAAAAATATTAACCTCTTCGCCAGTTTCTACATCTATAAACTTTCTTGGAGCGTTGTCAAAGTCAAAATTTAACTCTGTTTTGTTGTCAATAACGTGAAATAAGACCACTTTGTGCTTGTCGTGTTTCAAGTGTTGCAGGGCTGTAAATAAAGCCTCTTCATTTCCACCTGCAGCTTCGGGATGAAACATATCTGTAAAAAGAATAATCATCGATCGACGATGGATTTTCTCGGCGATTTGGTGCAAGTATTTGATAGTGTCTGTGCTTTTTTGTGCTTTGGGCTTTTCAAGAAGATTTTCAAGTGCATTCAAAATCATTCGATGATGCCGATCACTTCCCTTTTCGGGAGAGTAATATTCATAAGTATCTGAAAAAACGCTTAAACCAACTGCATCCCGCTGTTTTTTTAGAATATTCATCAAGACGGCTGAAGCCAATACAGAAAAACCAATCTTGTTTTGAAAAAATTTTTCCTTGTCTTCCAACTTTGGATAATGCATCGATGACGAATTATCGATAATGATATGACAACGCAAATTGGTATCTTCTTCGAATTTTTTGGTATACAACCGATCCGTTTTGGCAAACAATTTCCAATCGATATGCTTGGTGCTTTCGCCTACATTATAGACTTTATGTTCAGCAAATTCAGCCGAAAATCCGTGAAAAGGGCTTTTGTGCATACCTGAAATAAAGCCTTCCACAATTTGGTTAGCCAACAATTCGAGATGCTGGAAACTAGAAATTTTCTCTATTTGCGATTCGATCTTCATATATATTTCATCTGTTCGCCTTCTAGGCTCGAGTCAAATATATTAAAAGATTGAATGATTAAAAAATTTAAGCGCAGATTGCTTCGCCTATTCGCTATCGCTCGAGCCGCAAGTTAAAAAATAATACAAATTAGCACGTACTAGTTTTGAACTGAAACAAACGCATACTTTAACCTTTATTGCAAACAAAAAAGGCTTGACTTACACCAAACCTTTCTATTTATTATTGTGAGATTGCAATACTGATTACAAATGTTTGTCTAAACTATCTGCGTAAGTTTGTTTAGGAGCTACCCCAACTTGTTTTTCTACAACTTCACCATTTTTGAATACCAATACTGTTGGAATGTTTCTTACACCGTATTTTGCAGCGAATTCTTGATTTGCATCAACATCTACTTTTCCTACCACTACTTTTCCAGCGTATTCTTCACTAATTTGGTCAATGATTGGTCCAACCATTCTACAAGGTCCACACCAAGCTGCCCAAAAATCTACCATTACTGGTTTGTCTGATTTCAAAACTACTTCATCAAAAGTAGCATCTGTTATTGCTAATGCCATATTTATATTTTTTTTAATTATTCGTATTTGTACTGCAAAGATAATTAAACATTTGAGTTAGAAAGTGTAACTTGTATTACATTTAACTATTTTCAAATTGGTATAATTTATTATAGGTATAGGCGCTTAGAGCACCCTTGTTATCTATTGATTTTATTGATATTTATTCAAATTTCACCATCTTTTTCATTAACACATCGAAGATTGTCCCCATATTTGACCTTCTATTGTATCTA
>NZ_JBIKRX010000131.1:0-5281 GCF_044348915.1 Flavobacterium sp.
AAAACAGCATCCAGAATTTGCTTTCTGATAAGTGGCCAAATCGTTTCTTTTAGATATTGAACCGCATTCCAATTGGGTTCGTGAAGAAAGTTTCCAATAAATACAAAGTTATTTCGTTCTTCGAATGAAGGCAGATTTTGAATCGTTGAATCATCAATTTGCTCCAACAACAAAGGCAAATAATACAATAATTTAGAATCAATTTTGAAAACGTTTTGCAGCAATTCCATTTCAAATTCAGAAATCATCAGGGAAACATCGCAACGCAAAATACTAGCAATTTCTCTTCTGGCAACATCCTCAACTAATAAATCGTCTGTTGAAAATTGCCTCTTTTCTTTGAATGCTTTTTGACGAGCGGAACGTAAACAATGTAAATCTTCGGTATCTAATAATCGTAAAGCATTAGGGCAATTTTCGGCAACACGCCATCCAAATTGCTCTTCAATCATAAACCGATCAAATAAAACGATGGATGGATTCAATTCTTTTACAAAAACATCAAAGCTGGAACAATTCAAAGCGATGGATTTCTTGATAACTCCCAAAGAACCCAAGTCAATCATATATTCACTATCCATTGCTGGACTGGCAAAAGTCACTTCGAAACCCAACTTTTTAAAAATAGAAATCAATTGTACCATCCTTCCTCCTGCTGCGGAAGAATTAGGTTCTGGAAAAACAAATCCAATAATTAATACATGCTGATTAGCAATCATAACTCACTATTTATCATACAAAATAAGGGAAATAAAACTGTAAATCATTCTATTTCACAACAAATAAAAACTGTATTTTTGTAATTAATTAAACATAATACCAAAAAATGTTAGGATTAAAATTAGCCACCGACCCAAGATGGGTAACCATCGTAGAATCAAACATCGAAGAAATCTTAACTGATCACGCTTGGTGCGAGCAAAAAGCAGCAACCAACATCATCACCATCATCACTTATAATTCGGAACACGAAGAATTGGTTACCGATTTGTTAGAAATTGCCAAGGAAGAAATCGAACATTTTCAGTTGGTTCACAACATCATCAAGGAACGCGGATTGAAATTAGGCAGAGAAAGAAAAGATCATTATGTAAACGAACTTTTTAAATTTTTGAAGAAAGACGGAAGCCGTAACGACGCTTTTGTAGACAGACTGCTCTTCTCAGCAATGATTGAAGCCAGAAGTTGCGAGCGATTCAAAGTTTTGTCTCAGAACATTGAAGACAAAGAATTGGCCGAATTTTACAGAAAATTAATGATAAGCGAAGCAGGACATTACACCACATTTCTGAAATTCGCCAGAAAATATTCCGAGAAAGTGGATGTGGACAAACGTTGGCAAGAATGGATTGATTTTGAAGGTGAATTAATTACCAACTACGGAAAAAAAGAAACGGTTCACGGATAATTATTCTCTCAACTATTATCAAGGAAAGTGATTCAAGAATATAAAATCATTGGAATTTATTAAATGAAAATGCTTTTTAAACTGATTTTAAGAATTTAATATTAAACTCAATAAGATATGGACGGTACTAAAGTAAAAACTATTTTGGTTAAAATATCAAAATATATTGGCATAGGTTTAGTCGTGATACTTTCCTTGATGTTCCTCACCCCAGTTATTTTTTCAGACAAAATTAAAGAAGAAATCAAAAAAACAGCCAACCAAAAATTGGCTGGAGAAATGAATTATTCCGATGTAAATATTTCGTTTTTCAAACATTTTCCGTCTTTGACATTAACATTAAATAATTTTACACTCAACGGTTCCGCTCCATTCCAAAAAGAACGATTGATAAATGCCAAAGAAGTCTCTTTTGGAATCAATATTCCAAGTTTAATTTTTGGAAAGTCCATCAATATCGATGAAATCTATCTTTCAAATTCAAACATAAACATTAAGGTCAATAAAGAAGGATTGGCCAATTATAACGTTTACATTGCTGAAAAAGAAGTAGAAAAACAAAAAGGTGAATCCGCAGCTATCAAACTTGAAAAAATCGAAATCATAAACAGTCAACTTATTTATGATGATCAATCGACAAAGGTCCATTTTGATGCATTTGGATTTAATTATCTCGGAAAAGGTGATTTGGCAGAAGATATTTTTGATTTGTATTCCAAAGCTAAAATCGACAAATTAAATTTGCTTTACGAAAACGAACCCTACTTGATGAACAAAAAAGTAGATGCCGATTTGATTACAAAAATAAATGTCAACTCACTTTCTTTTGTTTTCCAACAAAACGATCTAATGATCAATCAACTTCCTGTCGATTTCAAAGGGAAATTCGACTTCTTGAAAGATGGCTACAATATGGATTTTGTCATTAAATCGAACAACAGCGATCTTGACCATTTATTTACCGCTTTACCTCCAAAATATATTACTTGGCTAAGTAAAACCGAACTCAAAGGAAAGACTGATTTGTTACTTACCTTAAAAGGGAAATATATAGAATCGAAAAAAATTGCACCAGATTTAAATTTGGATTTAAAAATAAGAGAAGGATTTGTAAATTATAACAAAAGTGCTTTCCCTATTTCGAACCTACATTTGGATTTTTCCACAAAATTGCCTTCGCTAAATCCGGAACTTTTAATTGTAAATGTCAAAAGCATAGTTTTAAACATCAATCAAGACTTTTTGAACGCAAAAGTAAATGTAAAAGGACTGCAGGAACCCGAAATTGATGCCACATTCAATTCTAAAATTGATTTAGAAAAACTAAACAAAGCTTTAGGTGTTGCCGATTTCGAAATCAAAGGAACCCTAGTCGGGCATGGAAACGCCCAAGGAAAATACGATCAAAAGAACGGCAAATTCCCCATTACAAACGCCAACATCAATTTGAAAAGTGGATATATAAAAACCCAATATTATCCAAATCCAATTACCAACATTAACATAATAACTACTATAGAAAACAAAAACGGCAATTTCAGTGATTTAAAAGTAATTCTTAAACCTGCTGAATTTACCTTCGAAGGAAAACCTGTTTTTGTAGAAGCCAATCTGTATAATTTTAATGACCTTGCTTATGATATCAAAGCAAAAGGCACACTTGATATCAGCAAAATTTATCAAGTTTTCTCCCAAAAAGGATTGGATGTAGATGGTTTCGTAAAAGCCGATGTGTCGCTAAAAGGAAAACAAAGTGATGCCGAAAAAGGAAATTACAGCAAAATGTACAACAAAGGTACTTTAGAATTACGAAATATTTTAATAACAACAGAATACCTGCCGAAAAAATTCCTTATCAAAGAAGGCATTTTCAAAATCAATCAGGACAAAATGTCTTTCCATAATTTCTTGGCAGCTTACGGACAATCTGACTTTAGAATGAATGGATATTTGCAAAATGTTTTAAATTTTGCCACAACCAAGACAGGCATTTTGCGAGGTGCTTTCACTTTAAACTCAACCTATGTTAATGCTGATGAATTTATGTCAGAAACTGAAGTTGTAACAAAAAATTCGACCACAACAGCAAACGCAGAAACAAAACCTTCGCCCACCAAAGTAGAAACGGGAGTAATAATGATTCCGACTAATTTAGATTTACAATTTCAAGCCAATGTCCAAAAAGTAAATTTCAACGATTTAACCCTTAACCAAGCAAAAGGGTCAATGAATATGAAAAAAGGTGTATTGACAATGCAAAACACAGGCTTCAATTTGATCGGCTGTGCAGTAAATATGAACGCAAAATACCAAGCTAGCGCTACAAAAAAAGCAAATTTTGAGTATGACATCAAAGCTTCCGACTTTGACATTAAAAGAGCCTATAAAGAGGTGAAAATCTTCCGTGAAATGGCTAGTGCCGCCGAAAAAGCAGAAGGAATCATATCTTTAGAATACAAACTCAAAGGCCGATTGAATGCTAATATGGAACCCGTATATCCATCTTTAGTTGGTAATGGAATTGTCTCTGTAAAAGACATCAAATTGCACGGAATGAAAATGTTTAGTGCTGTTGCCAAAGAAACCAATCACGATAAAATAAATAATCCAGAATTATCGAAGGTAGAAATCAAAAGTTCTATCAAGAACAATATTATTACCTTGGAACGATTCAAGTTTAAATTTGCCGGTTTTAGACCAAGAATAGAAGGAACTACAAGCTTAGACGGACGACTCAACATCAAAATGCGACTGGGATTACCTCCTTTAGGAATATTAGGAATACCGATGACCATTACAGGAAACAAAGACAATCCCAAAGTAAAAGTAGGTCGCAAATCGGATGATTTAGAAGAAACAGAAGACAACGACATTGACTAAGCATAAAAAAAATACCTAAAAGATTAGATTGCTTTTTTAATTTAAGCATTCGTTGCAAAGGAGCACCATAGGATTTTGGCACCTTTAGGAATATTGGGAATACCTATGAGCTTCAAAGAAAAAAAGTCACTCTATAATAATCAAAAGACTAAATTCAATAACGTTTTACCCTATTTTTATTAGCAATTTTCAACAATACTGGAACTTGATAGCCTAGCATAAAAATCCAACCAATCAAACAAGCTAATGCGAATCCTTTGATACCAAAATAAGAAGCAATCAAATAAGCAGTAGTTACTCGCACAATAATTTGAATTAAAGTAGAATGCAATGTTTTTTTCATTTTTCCCAATCCTCGGAAATATCCTTGTATCACATTAGTTAAACCAGGTAATAAATAAAGAATTGACATAATCTTTAGATAATGCACACCTTCTTGAACTACACGCGATTCCCCCTTACCGACAAATAAAATCATTAGATCCTTAGCAAAAAAGAAAATCACAATCGTCATGAACAAACTGTAAAGAATCTCCATCTTCACGCCAATAATAAATCCCTTCCGAATACGACTATAATTCCCTTTTCCTTTATTTTGTGCCAAAAAACCAGTAACTCCGTGTCCGATATTTTGTTGTACAATCATTACAAAATCATCAATTCTTGTAACTGCATTAAATGCCGCAATCACAAATACACCTACTGGATTAACAGCACCCTGAATCAGAAATTTGCCCAAATGTAAAGTGATTTGTTGCATAGCAGCAACCGAACTATAACTAACTATAATTTTTAGAAAATCCCTATCTAAAATAAACTCACTTCGTTTAAATCTCAAAAACGGGACATTAAAACGAACATACAATATACAAAAAAGAGCAGAAAAAGCTTCGGCAATAACAGTAGCTACGGCAGCTCCAGCAACTCCATGTTTCCATACAATAACAAATAGAATATCTAAAACAACGTTAAGAAAAGCAGATGCAATCAAAA
>NZ_JBIKRX010000132.1:0-5277 GCF_044348915.1 Flavobacterium sp.
CTAACATATTGCCACTTTTTTATACCGAAATATACACTTTTTGGCAATTTAACAGAGCCTTTTTTAATATTATTTTATCATAAGTTATTAACAATCAAATTGTTAATTTGTTTTTAAGGAATGACTACTTAAATTGGGTGAGTACCATTTAAAATATTCTTCTTTCATGCTTCCTAAATTTTTAACAATTATAATAAAAAAAATTAAGTAAAAACAATAATTAGGTAAATAAAATCTTTACAATTTTCAATAGCTGTATAAGTAATCTTGGGGTAACGAAATGATAAAGTTAAAATAATTGAACCTGACTTTTCAGTCGTTCGATAAGCATACCCATCATTCTCTTGTTGAGACTAGATGAGTTTTTGATATAAAGGGCATATTCATCAAGCGTGAATAAGGCGATAACCATTCCTTTCAGGGCATTGCGGAACTTAATGTCTTTTTGAACGGAGTTTTCAATTAAAACCAATTTTTTCTCGATCGAAAATGAGCTAAAATCGATTCTGTTTTTGACTAAATAATTAATAAATGAGGCAACAAAAATATCGTTTTGCAACTTTAAGATAGGACGAAGTACTTGATTTTGAAACAATTCGTCGGAAGATGTTTGTTCAGATATTTCTCCAATAGGATTTCCTCTGAATTCTTTTAAAAAAATATCACGTTCTTCCATCTTTTTTTCTTTAAAATTATAAAAAAAAGAGATAGAATTAACTTTTACAGGCTAATAAAATTTATCTAAGATATTTTTTCTCTACATAAAAAGTAGCGAAGGGTAGAAGGGAGGCACCTAGAATAACCAAAGACGTTTTATAAGTCCATTCTTGAGATTTTATAAGTAAAATGGTCAATAAAACATAGCTGATAAATAATAGACCGTGCGTCATTCCTACTGGATACAATAAAGCTTTATACAATTCTATATTCGACGGTTTAATAAAAAGCATATTGAAAAATAACACTAAATAAGAAACTCCTTCAAGAATGGCAACGTTTTTCAAAATTCTTAGCATAACATAATTTTCTAAATTCGAACGGCAAAACTAAGGAATAACATTGATTTTAGATACATTAATTACTAAAGTAAATTACTTTTGCACAAAACAATTGAAAAATGAGCAAGCGAGATTTAAAAAAATACCTTTCAGAACTCAATAAAACCCAGCTCGAAGAACAAATTATTGAGTTGTATGAAAAGTTTAATCCGGTGAAAGTCTATTACGATTTTGTTTTCAACCCGAAAGAGGAAACCTTGCTCAAGGAATGTAAAATTAAGATTTCGAATGAATATTTCCCCCAAAGAACTTCAGGAAAACCGCGAAAACCTAAAATGCGCCGTTCGGTAGCTCAAAAATACATCAAACATTTTATCCTTTTGGGAGTAGATTCTTTCATTATTGCTGATGTGATGCTTTATGCCATTGAAATTGCTCAAACTTTTTCTGCAGAAAAACTAATTAAATCTGAATTGTTTTATAAGAGTATGTTGAATTCGTATGGTCAAGCCGTTAATTTTATGATTGCCAACGGAATAGTGAATGAATTCAAGGCTAGAATTATTGCAATAAATAACCAGCCTATTGCTCAAAACTGGTATAATGCACCCGAATTTGAGGCTATTTTGGAGCGTTTGGAATAGAAAAATCTGACTTCATAATTGATTTTAGTTAACTCTTATTCTTTTTTTACACGAATATTTAGTGGAATAACTCTTTTTTAGGTGTATTTTTGCAAAAATCCATCAAAAGCAATGCCTCAAAACACTCTAGAAACAGAAATTGAAGATAAAAAAGAACTTTATTCGTATCAAAAAGGCGATATTGAAGCTATTTTTGAACGTCTAGACAATGCACCTTCTAATCATCATTTATTGTATCAATTGCCTACAGGTGGTGGGAAAACTGTAGTTTTTTCAGAAATTGTTCGCCAATATTTATCCAAACACAATAAAAAAGTGGTCGTTTTGACTCATAGAATTGAGTTGTGTAAGCAAACTTCAAAAATGCTAAAGGGTTTTGATGTAAAAAACAAAATCATCAATAGTAAAGTCAAAGAACTTCCTGATCAGAACGATTATTCATGTTTTGTGGCAATGGTCGAGACCTTGAAAAACAGAATTAATGACGAAAAACTACATCTAGACAATATTGGTTTGGTAATTATCGACGAAGCGCATTATAATTCGTTTCGAAAATTGTTGAGTTCTTTCAAAAATGCATTTATTTTAGGAGTTACTGCAACGCCCCTGAGTTCGAATATCAAATTGCCAATGCACGAGAATTACGATGAATTGATTGTTGGAGACAACATTAGTTCTTTAATCGAAAAAGGCTTCTTGGCCAAAGCGATAACCTATAGTTATGATGTAGGATTGACCTCTTTGAAAGTGGGTATCAATGGTGATTATACCGTAAAATCATCGGATGATTTATATACCAATATGGCCATGCAAGAGAAATTATTACATGCTTACACGGAAAAATCTTTAGGCAAAAAGACGTTGATTTTCAATAACGGTATTAATACTTCATTGTATGTTTACGAAACCTTTCGCGAAGCGGGTTTTGCTATTCGTCACCTGGATAACACTAGCAGCAATGAGGATCGAAAAGATATTTTACATTGGTTCAAGCACACTCCCGATGCTATTTTGACCTCGGTTGGAATTCTTACCACGGGTTTCGACGAACCAACGGTAGAAACCATAATTTTAAACAGAGCCACAAAGTCATTGACATTGTATTTTCAAATGATTGGTCGTGGTTCGCGTAAATTGCCAAAGAAAGATAGTTTTACAGTAATTGATCTAGGAAACAATGCAGCACGTTTTGGTCTATGGAATGAACCTGTAAATTGGCAACATATTTTCAAATCGCCCGAGTTTTATCTTGAAAATCTCCGCGATGATACTGAGATTGAACTGTATTTTAAATACACAATGCCACCAGAATTGCGCGCCAAATTTAGCAAAACCGAAGTGGTGACTTTCGATGTCGATGAAGAACACAAATTAGCTATTGCTCAAAATTTGCGTTCCAAAGTGGTTCTGGAAAAATCTTTAGAACAGCATGCGGCAATGTGTGTGGATAATACAGAAGAATTAAGAGATGCAAAAGCTTTATTAAAAGAGTTGGATCCTGATATAGAATGCCGATTGAAACGCTATTCTAAATGTTTGAGTCAGTGTAGTAAGAACTATCGCGAATGGTTGATTGAGGACTACAAGCTGAAATTAACACTTTTGATAGGGAAGAAGTATCGCGAAAAAATTATGAACGAAGCAGATTAAAAATAGTTGGCAGATTTCGGTCCCGAAAGTTTTCGGGAGCAGATCTCAATTGGGAATCGAAGCTTGCGCGGATAATATTAAAACCATTAATCGTCCCTTCGAGTGATTTTAAATAATAATGCGACAGTTTTATTATTTAAAATTGTATCGAGAAGCTTATTTCAAAACAACAATTTATACATTATTACATCAACAAAATGGCAAAACAATTCTCTGATTTAGGAATCCAAGAATCCATCATAAAAGCACTTGATGATTTAAAAATTGTTGTGCCAACCGAAATACAACAAAAGGCAATTCCATTACTTTTATCAACCAAAACAGATATAGTAGGTCTAGCTAAAACAGGAACAGGTAAGACAGCTGCTTTTGGTTTACCAGTACTTCAGTTAATAAATAGTAATATAAATGTAATTCAAGCAGTTATATTAGTTCCAACTCGTGAATTAGGACATCAAATTTACACCAATTTAGAAGCGTTTTCAAAATATTTGCCTGAAGTTTCTATAGC
Source organism: Flavobacterium sp. (assembly GCF_044348915.1). Classification (GTDB taxonomy): domain Bacteria; phylum Bacteroidota; class Bacteroidia; order Flavobacteriales; family Flavobacteriaceae; genus Flavobacterium. The sequence goes on from NZ_JBIKRX010000132.1 coordinate 3,804, forward strand.
GGAAATTTGCGGTGGAATCCCGATAAAACCTCAAATAGAAAGATTAAAGTCACCCACACATATTGTTGTCGCAACACCAGGAAGATTGATTGATTTGATTCAACGCAAAGCCATCAATTTGAAAGAAACGCAATTTTTAGTTTTGGATGAAGCAGATGAAATGGTGAGCATTCTCAAAGAAGGTTTAGATGAAATCATTGCCGAATTACCTAAAAACCGGAGAACATTGCTTTTCTCGGCTACAATGCCCGGAACCATCAAACAATTGATACAGAATTATTTGAACAAAAATGTAGTTCAAGTTAGTGCTGATATGCAAACAGCAGGAAATCAAGGAATTGATCACCAATACATTGTAGTGGATCCTATTGAAAAACTGAATGTTTTAATGCATTTTCTGATGACCAAAGAAGGCGAGCGAGGCATTATTTTTTGCAAAACCAAAGCAGCAGTCAACAAATTGGCTAAAAACTTAGCAATTAATCGATTTTCATCAGGAGCTTTGCATGGAAGTTTGTCACAGGGTATTCGAGACCGAATTATGGAGCAATTCCGTGAAGGACACATCAATACATTAGTAGCGACAGATTTAGCAGCCAGAGGAATTGATGTAAAAGAAATCTCCTATGTAGTCAATTATCATTTGCCAGATACCTATGAAAACTATGTTCACCGCAGCGGAAGAACCGCTAGAGCAGGAGTAAAGGGACTTTCGTTAACCGTTTTACAGCAAGAAGAAGTGGCTGAAATTGCCGATTTTGAAAGAGAATTGGGAATCAAATTTTCTAAATTCCAAAAACCATCTGCCGAGAATATCGAAGAAAACAATACATTATTGTGGGCAAAGCAAATTTTCAAAACCAAACCGAATCATGAGGTTTCGCCTGATTTTAAGAATAAAGTCAAAATTATTTTTCATCATTTAACCAAAGATGAATTAATCGAAAAATTATTGGCCAATCAATTGCTGCAAACTAAAGTGGATTCAACTAGAGAAAAACCTGTTAAAAAATTCAAAAACTAATATTTTGCCTTGAGTTATATTGTACTTTTATAAACAAATCACTTTTGTAAAAGATTAGATATGCAAATAGTAATAATAGGAGGCGGTTTTGCTGGCATCAATGTAGCTCAAGAACTAGCCAATCACAAAGGTTTTGAAGTAACTCTTGTCGACAAAAACAACTATAATTTTTTTCCGCCACTTATTTATCAGGTTGCCACGGGATATTTGGAACCTTCAAGTATTAGTTATCCTTTTCGAAAATTCTTTGCGGGTAAAAAAAACTTGCAATTTCGTTTGGGCGAATTGCAAAGAGTACTACCTGCAGAAAATAAAATTATAGGAATAGGCGCTTAGAGCACCCTTGTTATCTATTGATTTTATTGATATTTATTCAAATTTCACCATCTTTTTCATTAACACATCGAAGATTGTCCCCATATTTGACCTTCTATTGTATCTAAAATGGTA
>NZ_JBIKRX010000160.1:0-5265 GCF_044348915.1 Flavobacterium sp.
ATTGCACGAACGGCTGCTGCGCTTAGTGTGCTTATTCTGCTCATGGTAACACTTCTAGTTTAAGTGAAGTCTGCCAGTACCCTGGTGCAAGGTACTGCAGTTTAAAAAATTCGCCATCGCTTTGTGGAACAATGCGAACATCGATAGTAGTATAAAGACGTGGGTGAGTAAACTTAAAACGGTTTACTCCCTGCAAGTCATTGTTGATAAAAGTTTCTAGAGTTTGAGTTTGAGCTGTGGTTAGTATAAAGCTAACGTCCATGGTACTTGGACGACGGCTTCTGCGGCGTTGCTTTGCCGGACCCATGTCGGTTTGGGTTCGTATTACGTTAACACCAATACTTTCCGAAAACCCCTTTTGGGGGCTTTGCGGAAAGTTGCCTGCTGTTGGCCAGTTTGGAATTGCCATATTTTATCTCCTTGCTAGGGCAGGTCTAGTACCATAAGTGCTAGAGAATGCATTTTGTGTTGCGGAACCGGTTTTAGCCACTTCTTGAGCAACCATATCTCCAACAATAACTTCAATACGACGATTACCGCGCGAGTCGGTTGTTTCACGTGTTTCGGCTTGTGCAGTTGAATAGTTGTTGACAACTACTTCGACATTGCTGCCGCCACCGGGGTTACTAACTCCAAGGTTGCCGTTGCTGTCACGCTTTAGGGGCATAATAGCTTCTGGGCCTGCTTCGCCCATTAAACCTGTGCCTTTTGCAAACTTAAACATTGTTGGTGAATCTACTACACTATTGGTAAACGTACCACCTTTGGCAAATGCTTGTATACCATAGTCAAATGCTCCGCCTTTGGCCATTGGTAGTGTTGCTAGTTGCGCAGCAGTATATCCGCTACCCTCAAAACTACCACCAAAAATACTAGATACACCATTCATTAATCCAGGTCTAAAAGCCGCATATGCTGCTGTAGCTTGCAACTGCATTTCATATCTGATTAGGCCTTCTATCATAGAAGAAATCATGTCGTCAAAACTGAATTTACCTGTTTTGGCGAAAGTTACCATCGCGTCGCCCATGCTTTGAAAACTTTTCTCAAATACTTCTCCATAAGCTTTTTGGCGTTCTGAGTATTTAGAATCTTCTGCTGCTAGTTGGCGCTTTGCTTCCGACACAGATCTTACGCCAGATATTTCTGCAGTATATTTATTACGTATATTTTGTAATTCTTCGTCTATTTTTGCACGGGCCTCATCGCCTCCGGCTCCTTCTGCAATATTTCGATATTTTTGCATTAAACCCGTTACAGTTTTTAAATAATTGATTTCTAATGAAGCTAATTTACTAGTTTCTTCCTGTTCAATTTTTCTAAATTCAATAACAGACTTTCTATCTGCTATTTCTTGTGGCGTTAGTGCAAGTCTTTTAATATCTAATTCAAGTTGTATTTCGGACAACTCTAAAGACGTACTTTGCAAGATATTAAAAGTATCTTGTTTTATTTGTCTATTATTTAGTGCTTGGGTTTCTTTGTCAAATATATTTTTACTTAAATCTTGTTGTGTTTTTAATGCACTAGCACGTTCTCTATCTATTTTTGATTGGGACGCTCCAAGAATTTTGGTATTTTCTAGTTTAGCAAAACCAATTTCTAGCTCTCGTACACCGTCAACGATTCCGGACTTCTTTAGACCGGCAATATAAATTTCAAATTTTTGACGATCTGTAATTAATGAATTAATTTGTGTATCATACTCTATTTGAGACTGTTGATCCTCTAAGCCTCTACGACTTAATAGTTGTGCATCAGTTAAACCACCATTTTGTTGCCCTAATAACTCTAATGACTTAATTTGATTACCAATACCAATAGATTCGAGCTTTAGTGCATCATTACTTAAAGTATTGATTTCATCACGAATTTTTGCCTCGGTTTTGATATTATCTAGTTTTTGTTCTTTGGCAACTTTTGCTCGCTGTATTTCTGTACTCATTAATCCTGAAACTGAAGCTCGCATGCTTTCAATAACAGCAGCTACTCTTGGACTATCTTTGCCGATAGTATTCATAGCCTGAATTAATTCTTTTAAGAAACTCTGTCCAGTTGGGGCACCTTTTCCACCAGCAACAAATGCTTGAAATCTTTGTCCAAGTGCTACTTCTGCTTCTGCACTAGAAACAGAAGGCATATTTCCTGCCATTCTATCTCGTGGATCTGCATTTCCTGCGACTTCTTTTATTGTGCTTAAATTAAGGGCAGCTGTATTGGCTATGGTTGCTGCAATTTGTTGATACTGTGCGCGAAGCATGTCTTCTTGCAGCTTAATCATTTGAGATTGCAGTCCAAGTTCTTTTTGATTTAGTTGCGATTCTATTCTTGCCACACCAGGAACATTACCAATCATTCCAAGAATGCCTTTGGCTAATTCAATTCGCCCTTTTTCAAAAGCTTCATTTAGTCCACGAGCTACTAAATTAGTGCCTGTGATGAACGCATCTACTGCAAGTTCCTTGAACTTAGGACTATTCATCAGTTCGGCAATCTTTGCGCGCTCTTCTGTGTCTTTTTTAGTTAGTGCTGCTATTTGTGCTTGTTTACTATCTAGTCTTTCTGCGGCAGCTTCTAAGGCATCCAATTGGCTGGTATCCCCACCTTGAGCAAGTACCATTTGTCTGTCTACACCACCATACATTTTGTCAAGTTTTTGATATTCTAGTTGTAAAGCTACTACTTCTTGACGGGCTGTTTTTAGTTGAACTGTAGTTTGGCCGTGTTTTTGGTTTAAACTATCAATTTCTGGTTTAAGTCTATTTACTTGCTGTACTAAAGCTGGATTAAATACACCAAGTATTGATGTTTCTTCTAATAGCTTTTTCATAGTACCAATACCAGCAATAGGATCTTCTAAAGCCCCTACCATTTTTACGGAAGAACTGGCCATATCACTACCTAACTTAGATAGTGGTGACTGGTCTATAGCTGATTTTGTAAATTCAAGATATGTAGTGTTTAACTTTTTAATGCTTTCGTCAAATTCAGTACTGCGACTGGCTACATTACTTTGAGCATTAGCAACTTTCTTTAGTGCTTTTTCAATATTTTCAATCTTCTTGGCAGCTTCTGGTCCGCCAGACTTAATAGCTTCTAGCCATTGAAGTTGGCTATCACCCACGGCCCCTAGTTCTGCTGTTACTGTTTTTAATGCAGTTTCGCGTGCTATATCACTATCAATAGCAGCAATAGTTTTTACAATGTTTGATACAGTTGCTTCGGCAAACTTACTTAACTGATCTCTGCCAATTAGACTTGCAAGATTATCAGTAAATCTATCCCAACTTTTAGTTGCTTTGTCCAGCTCTTCAAACTTTTCACGAACGGTAGTTAGTCCATCTACTAATCCCTGTAAGGCATTAGCTTGTGCGTTTAGTGCTTGCGACTGAAATAATACTTCTGGTTTTTGTTTACTTAAAAATGCTAATGTTCGATCGTATGTTTTGATCATTTCATTAGAAGTTTCAATTGCATCTGAAAAGCCTTTGGCCTGTTCTGCATTTTTAGTAAACCAACTATCAATAAGCATGGCTATACCAACTATGGCACCACCTAATCCGATAAGTCCTTGTAGTGCTCCAACAACCCCAGTAATAGCGGTAACTGCAATAGTAGCGGCACCCTTAATTCCTGTTAGACCTTTACGAATTGGTCCCATATCAGATTCTGCTAATGACTTTTTCAATTCTGAAAAAGCTCCAAATACCCCAATAGTACCAGTATCTGAACTGGCTGTACTTATAATCTGCTTACTAGCCGCTATATCTGCAGTACGCTTAGCTAAAATTTCTGCACGACCACGAGCAGTCCATAAACTTTGTTGCTGATTTAATTTACGTGTTGTTTCTTCTACTACCCGACCGTATGCTTGCTCTGCACTTTTACTAGCGTTAATCGCTTTTGCTGCTTCATAGTAGCGACTAGCAATATCTAATTTACCTTGCTTTTCATAGCGCGCACCTACTTTGTTTAAGTAGTCTAGTTCTTCTTTACTAACATCTTGCGCAGCTTTTTGAAGTATAGCATATCCCTTGGATTGTTTGCCGAAACTTGTACTACGTAATTCTTCAATTCTTTTTACTGCAGCATCCGCCGCCGCAACTTCTTTTTCAGCAGCATTCTCAGCCATTTGTTTAACTTTGGTGGCTTGAGATTCTTGAGCTTTCTTTGCCTCCGCAGCACGATATTCAGCCGCTTCTTTAGAAGCTTTTGCACTTGCTAATAAGCCTTCACGATATTGAGTGATAGCAGGTAATGCTTGTTTTACCAACATTGCCGATAAGTATGCAATACCTGCCGTTAGAGCACCAGGACTCTGACTTAAACTATTTAACACAGGTCCCAGGTATTTATTAACCACTTCTAGGCCATTTTGTGCTAAGTCTTTTAAACTAGCTAATAGCTTATCGTAAGGATTAGTAGGTATATTAATTGCATTAAACTTATCTGTACCTTCTTGAAGTACTGCATTCGCAAAAGCTTGGCGACGTTCAAAATCAGTTAGTGCAGTTACACTTTTACCTACACTAAGTGCATACTTTTCAGTTGCAGGCCCAATTTTAGTAAACAAACCAAGTTCGTCTAATAATTCTGGCTCTAACTTAACAATACCGCGCGTTAATCTGCTGACAGCATCTGTCATACTTAAACCAAGTGCTTGTGAGGCATTTTTAGCAACACTGCCCAATTGCATTAATTGTTTTGAACTCATGCCAGCACTTGTTGCTTTTGCAGTAGCTTCCATTGCATCACGCAAACTTAAAGCTCCGCCGCTGGCCGTGGCTAAATTTTTTGCTAGTGTGCCAAGGCTTTGTCCGCTTGTTGCCCCTAGTTGGTTAAGACCTTCTACCATATTGGTAGTATTCATAGCCTCGCGCAAACTATTAAATGCCGCACCAACAGCAAATAAGTTAGCCGCAACGGTAGCGTATAGTCGCACCAATCCACCCAAGCCTTGCGATTCTTTTGCAAAGTCACGTGCGCTTGCGCCTGTACCAGTGGCACCTCTGGCTCTGCCGTAATCCTGGCCACTTATCCCCTTATCGCCCTCGGCCCTAAAGGAACTCTTAGCCGCTTGGCTCATTTCTTTGTTCAATGTTTTTGCATCATCAATGCGCTTTTGCATTGAATTGCTTTTATCACTAAACAACAGTTCATATTCTACTGTATTACCTGCCATATACTCTCCCGGCAATAAACTTAATTTCAATAACTCTTGGCTACCATTATATCACTATAGGTTTAACCTGTCAACCCAAAAAT
>NZ_JBIKRX010000061.1:0-18109 GCF_044348915.1 Flavobacterium sp.
AACCAAATTTTAAACTTCAAATTCCAAAAAGAAGGATTGGATTTTGGGATTTCAATTTTGGAATTTACATATTGTTATGAATTTGTTTTGAAATATAGTTTGTAATCTCATTTCGATCTACGAGGTAATCAAACCATTTTGTTTTTTCGTTTCGTTTGAACCAAGTCAGTTGGCGTTTGGCAAATCGTCGCGTGTTTTTTTTGATTTCCTCGATAGCAAATTCCAAACTGATTTTACCTTCAAAGTAAAGAAATAATTCTCTATATCCGACCGTTTGTAGCGCATTTAAGTCTTTATACGGAAATATTTTTTCGGCTTCTGCTAATAAACCTTCTTGCATCATAAGATCGACACGCAGATTGATTCGGTCGTAAATTACTTTTCTATCGGCTTCCAAGCCAATGAGAATAGGAGTAAAGTTACGAGTATTTTTCTTTTGATTCAAAAAGGAGGAATAGGGTTTTCCAGTTCCGATGCAAACTTCCAGAGCGCGCATCATTCGTTGTGGATTTTCTTTGGCAACAACTTCGAAATAATTGGGATCCAGTTTTTCTAATTCGGTTTGCAAATAATGTAAACCCAATTTTACATAATTCGATTTGACTTCCTCCCGAACCGAAGTCTCTATTTCGGGAAAATCGTCAAAACCTTTCAAAACGGCATCGACATACAAGCCAGAACCGCCAACCAGAACCGCATAATCATTGGTTAAAAACAATTCGTCAAGTTTGACAATGGCTTCTTTTTCGAAATCGCCCACGGTATAATTCTCTAAAATCGATTTGTTTTGTATGAAATGATGTCTTGCAGCCGCTAATTCTTCTGAAGTTGGTACAGCTGTGCCGATTTGCATTTCTTTGAAAAATTGTCGGCTATCGCAAGAAATAATCTCGCATTTGAAATGTTGTGCCAAAGCGATGCTTAAGGAAGTTTTTCCTATGGCTGTGGGTCCAACGATCGAAATAAGAAATTTCGCCATTCTAAAAATTTATAATCTTGATTGCTTTTGACTTACGCATATAACTTTGAATGATATTCTTGGCATCTCGATTGTTTTGCATTGGCGTAAGGATGTTATGCAAAATCGATGGGTTGGTAATTTGATAATTCAATTCATAAAAGGCAAAGCCTCTGTAAATTCCGTTTTCTATCAAGACAGCAGAGCGCTCGCCAATGCTACGCCCTTTGTCAATGAGAATCATATTCTGCGTTTTGTAATCCCATTCCTGAAGAAAAGTATGGACTCTAAGATTGTATTCCTCGGGAGAGATCTCTCCGATACAAGCACCATCACATTCTTTTATTCCGTATTGGAAACATTCTTTTTTGGTTTGATATAAACCAGTTAGTTTTTGACATAGGTGGTACTTGGTCGTAATATGAAATAGGGTGTTTTTTGCTTCTTGGAGCGACGAAAAGGAGGTGATTTCTTTTTTTCTCCCGTCGAATTTTTGAATTTTCAGGTTCAAGTAGCCATTTTTGTCTAGTTCGACGTACAGAGCTAACTGGAAAATGCTTTTACGTTGCGCGCGATTCAGGATGGGTTTATGAATTTTTATTTCTTCATTTTCTTTCAGTAGAGCAATGAGCTCACTGCCCGTTTCTTCGTAGGTAACGTCATAAACTTCGGTTTGAATCTTTTTGCATTTTGTAGTGTTTCCAGTAAAATGCTGATTGACTCTTTTTTTGATGTTGCGACTTTTGCCAATATAAATTAGGCCTCCTTTATCATTATGGATATAATAGACCCCAGTTCTTGATGGCATATTTTGTACAATATCTAATAATTTTGGAGCAATTCCTTTTTTGATTTCAGTTTTGATTAACTCCGTAACAATTGTTTTTTCAACATCTTTTTCAAGTAATAATTTAAAGAGTTTTACGGTGGCCATCGCATCTCCATTGGCACGATGTCTATCGGCCATAGGAATTCCCAAAGCTCGGACTAATTTACCTAAACTATGCGAAGGTTGCTCGGGCAACAATCGTTGCGAAAGTTCGACTGTACAAAGGGTTTTTGCATTGAAGTCATACCCCAAACGACGGAATTCAGTGCGTAAAATACGATAATCAAAATCGGCATTGTGGGCAACCAAAACACAATCGTTGGTCATCTGGATAATGCGTTTGGCTACTTCAAAAAATTTGGGTGCGGAGCTCAACATCGCGTTATTAATCCCAGTCAATTTCACTACAAACGGCTGAATCGGAATTTCAGGATTGACCAAACTGATGAACTGATCCACGATTTCGTGACCATCAAATTTATAGATGGCGATTTCTGTAATTCCTTCTTCGTTGAATTGTCCTCCGGTGGTTTCTATGTCGAGTATTGCGTACATTTTCAATATCAATTTCAACTATCAATGGCAATGGCAATGGCAATTTCAAAAATCAATAGCAATGTCAATTCTTAAAAATTGAAAATTGTAATTACCATTGTAATTGCTTTTGAAAACTCATTGCCATTGTAATTTATATTGAATTACTTTTTATTGTTAATCATTTTTGAGGCGATTGCGATAAGTTCTTCAACTTCCGTCAAAAGCCATTTTCTTTCTTCTAAATCTCCTGCTTTTATATAATCAAGAACTTTTAATGAATTTCTTGATTCTTTTAATTCTTTAACAGTTAGCGACACTTTGAAAACAAAATCCTTGTCAGTTATAGTGCCTTGCGCTTCGCCATAATTTAATGAAGAACTTCCAGACGATCTGATCAATTGATTTTTGTAATATTCAATTTCATACGACTTCTCTAATTTCCTAACAAAAAAAATACATTCGCCTGCAAAGCGAACCAAACGATCTTCAAAATTATAGATTTTGTCAAAATTAGATTCGTTGATTTCCATTTGTTTTTATTTCTTTATTGAAATTGCCATTGCTATTGCCATTGTCATTTATCGTCCCCCAAAGATACTACTTCCTATCCGAACCATCGTACTTCCGCATTCAATTGCGAGTTGGTAATCGCCGGACATTCCCATTGAAACAGTTTTCAGTTTGCAGTTTTCAGTTTGCAGTGATTGTAGCTTATCAAAAATTGATTTCAAATGGGTGAACTCTTTCTTGATTTGGGTTTGATTGTCTGTAAAAGTTGCCATCCCCATTAAACCAACAACTCGAATGTTATTCATCCCGTTTTTGTCATTAGCTTCGCTCTGTTCGGCTTTGCCTCGAGTCTGAACGAAGTGAAGAATCTCTGCTAATTCTTCTTCATCAAGACCAAATTTACTTTCTTCTTCGGCAATATAAACTTGCAATAAACAATCGATAATTCTATTGTTTTTTTTGGCTTGTTTGTTTATTTCTTCAAGTAATTTCAAACTGTCCACACCGTGAATCAAACTCACAAATGGCGCCATAAACTTGACCTTGTTCGTTTGAACGTGCCCAATCATATGCCATTCGATGTCTTTTGGCATTGCTTCCCATTTCTCGGCCATTTCCTGGATTTTGTTTTCTCCAAAAATGCGTTGACCCGCATCATAAGCTTCCATCAAATCGTTAATGGGTTTGGTTTTAGAAACGGCAACAAGAGTTACAGTTGATGGTAAAGTGGATTTTATTTTGAGGAGGTTTTGTGCTATTGACATATTAAATAAACTGTTTCGAAATTTTCTCCGCTTTCTTACTTTCACTATAATCATAAAAACCTTCACCCGATTTTACACCCAATTTTCCAGCGCGAACCATATTGACCAATAGAGGACAAGGAGCATATTTCGGGTTTTTGAATCCATCGTACATTACGTTTAAAATTGCCAAACATACATCAAGACCAATAAAATCAGCTAGTTGCAAAGGTCCCATTGGATGTCCCATTCCGAGTTTCATCACGGTGTCAATTTCATACACACCCGCTACTTTGTTGTAAAGCGTTTCGATGCCTTCGTTAATCATCGGCATCAAAATTCTGTTGGCTACAAAACCTGGATAATCGTTGACTTCAACAGGGGTTTTACCTAATTTTTCGGATAACGTCATAATGATTTTGGTTACTTCGTCACTCGTATTGTAACCTCGAATGATTTCGACCAATTTCATAATGGGCACCGGATTCATAAAGTGCATCCCGATAACGCGTTCCGGATGAGCCACAACAGCACCAATTTGTGTTATAGAAATTGAAGAAGTATTCGTTGCTAAAATCGTATTATGCGAACAAACTTCGTTCAATTGTTTGAAAATGTTGAGTTTTAATTCTACATTTTCGGTAGCAGCTTCGACCACTAAATCTACACCTACAACACCGTCTTTGATGTCAGTATAAGTGATGATATTATTGATGGTTTTGAATTTTTCTTCTTCGGAAATGGTTCCTTTGGCAACCATTCGGTCTAAATTGGCAAAAATAGTTGCCATTCCTTTATCTAATGATTTTTCGGAAACATCGATTAATTTTACAGTGAAACCACTTTGCGCAAAAGTATGTGCAATTCCGTTGCCCATTGTTCCTGCTCCGATGACGGCTATTGTTTTCATACTATACTGTTTGGATTAAAATTGAAGTATTTGTCTAGGTCTTCTTTAATTATTTCGAATTCATTTTCGTCGATATATTTGTTGGTATATAGCCAGATATATCTTTCATATTGAACATTGTACGGTAATATCGGATCAATCAAAAAGCACTTGTTTTTAAAATAAGCATTTCTTTTTTCGAAAAGGGTTTTAATAAAAATATCAATCTCTATTTTGTTTTTCTTGGAACAAATAAAATACAAGATTTTACTAGATTCAATATGTTTTTCTTCAAAACCTTTGTTGATGTCATTTAAGGCAAATGATAAGATAAGTGTTAAAGGGAAAATACCAGAATATACATAAATTAAATCAATTTTATAATTCTCAAAAAAAACAAAAAACAATAAAACAATATTTATAAAAATAGAAAAATATAGAAAAGCATCTTTTTTATCGCCTTTATTTCTAATAGTATAAATGTCATTCTTAATTTCCTCAAATGGAATTTTATATTCTAATTGGTGCTTTAATGTATTCAAATGAACAAATAAGGAATCCTCTAAAATCTCAAAAGATTGTTTTTGATTTCTATATTTTATTTCTAATTTGTTTTCCATTAAAAAAATTACTTCTTAAAGCAATCAATAATTTGATAAGCCACTCTCAATGCTTCAGTCGCTTGTTCCAAAGTTACGATAGGAGTAGTATCATTATTGATAGCGTCAGCAAAAGTTTCAAGTTCTTCTAGGATGGCGTTGTTTTGTTCCACATCGGGATTGGAGAAGTAGATTTGTTTTTTTACACCTTCCGCATTTTGTAGAATTATATCAAAATCTCCGGGAGTTTCAGGAGCGTCTTTCATTTTTACTACCTCACATTTTTTCTCTAGAAAGTCAACAGATATGTACGCGTCTTTCTGAAAGAAACGTGATTTACGCATATTTTTCATCGAAATGCGGCTCGCTGTTAAATTGGCGACACAACCGTTCTCAAATTCAATTCTGGCATTGGCAATATCAGGAGTTTCACTAATTACCGAAACTCCACTGGCGTGAATTTCTTTCACTTTTGAGTTTACCACGCTCAAAATGGCATCAATATCGTGAATCATCAAGTCGAGAACCACGGGAACATCCGTACCACGAGGATTGAATTCTGCCAAACGATGGGTTTCTATAAACATTGGTTTGTCAATCATATTTTTGGTGGCTTTGAAAGCAGGATTAAATCTCTCGACGTGACCTACTTGACCTTTGACGTTGTATTCTTTGGCCAAAGCGATGATTTCTTCAGCTTCGGCAACGGTATTCGAAATGGGTTTTTCAATAAAAACGTGTTTGCCGGATTTGATGGAAACTTTGGCACATTTGAAATGTGAAAGTGTGGGAGTCACGATATCAATTACATCGACAGCGTGGATTAAAGTCGCAATAGTATGGAATTGTTTATAGCCAAATTCCTTGGCGACTTTTTCTCCGTTTTCTTGATTTTCGTCATAAAAACCAACTAATTCATATTTTTCAGATTGTTGTAATAATCTTAAATGTATTTTACCAAGGTGACCAGCACCTAAAACTCCTACTTTTAACATAAAAAATGATTTTTAACAAATGTATAATTTATTTGCGTATTGTCTAAAATTTGTTCTTTAAAGTTTTGGAAATTGTTACTTGATTTTTGAAATATTTAAGTCTATTTTTACCAAAAAAAATCATTACAAATTTTGAAAAACACTGACAAACACCAAGGGCTTCGTAATCAATTAGTAAAACTTTTGAAAGAAAAAGGAATTACGGACGGCGCTGTATTGTCGGCTATAAATACTATCCCGAGGCATCTTTTTATAGATTCTAGTTTCGAAAATTTTGCCTATCAGGATAAAGCATTTCCTATTGATGCTGACCAAACTATTTCGCAACCTTATACAGTGGCTTTTCAGAGCCAACTTTTAGAAGTCAAAAAAGGCCAAAAAATTCTCGAAATTGGTACAGGTTCAGGTTATCAAACCGCTGTTTTGTGTTTGTTGGGGGCAACGGTTTACAGTATAGAAAGACAAGTAAAGTTGTTCAAAAAAACACAGAATTTATTACCCAAATTAGGTATAAGGCCCAAACATCTTTCCTTTGGAGATGGCTATAAAGGATTGGTGGAACACGCTCCCTTTGATAGCATCATTGTCACTGCGGGGGCTCCAATTATCCCGCAAGCATTGATGGCGCAGCTAAAAGTAGGAGGAAGGTTGGTCATTCCGTTGGGTGAAGAAACTCAGATTATGACGTTGCTTATCCGAATCAACGAAAAGCAGTTTGAAAAGCACGAATTCGGCGATTTTAAATTTGTGCCCTTGTTAGAGAATAGAAATTAAAGTAAATCCCATCTGGTTTTTTTCAACAAGATGGGATTTTTATTGACCAATAATTTCTAGATAGCGTTCTAAACAGTCTTTCTCGGTTTGAGCAATAAACAACAGAAAATCTTCTTTGTTGTTTTTGATTTGCGCGGCTTCTAATGCATAGTAATATTGCATTCTAGAATCATAATCGCCTTTAATATTGGCAATTACATAGCCGTTTTGTAGTAAAATAAGATTCATTGCCAAACGAGAAGTTCTGCCATTTCCGTCAATAAAGGGATGAATACTCACTAAGCGCTCGTGAAATTCTGCGGCCAAAACTATGGGATGCAAGGCATTTTTATGAGTTTCATACCATATGAAAAAATCTTCCATTTCTTTTGAAACCATAAAAGGTTGGGGCGGCATAAAGGTACTTCCTTTAATCATTACTTGAACTCGGCGATAACGACCGGCATCCTCAGGATTGATCCCACGGAGAATTAAATTGTGAATCGAAAGAATTTCTCTCTCATTTAGGATTGTGTTTTTCTCCATTAAATGTTTGATGTAAGCAATCGCTTCCTGATGATTAATAACTTCCAGGTGTTCTCGCATACTTTTTCCGGAAATGGTCAAACCTTCATTAATAACCAAATCAGTCTCCCGTAGCGTCATTGTGTTTCCTTCGATTCGATTGCTTTCAAAAGTGTATTCAAGTTCTAACGCCTGAGCAATTCTGTAGCTATCAAACTGACGAAATTGAGTTAGTTTTGCTTTTAGAGAATCTATTTCTTGGAGGAGGTTCGATAAATTTTTAGAAATTGTTTTGTTGATGCTAACGTAACTGTTCTCCATTTCTTCTCGAACTTGATTGATTGCTTTTAAGGCATAATCATCTTGCCCTATTTCGTAAAGAATTTTTTCTTTGAGCCAAGCAACCATCAACGTTTCAAAATCTATTTCTAATAACGAGGCTAATTTTATGACTTGGTCTCGCGTGGGCTTTCTTGAACCATTCTCAAATTTACTTATCAACGCTTGATCGATATCTAAAAGTTGAGCTACTTCTCTAGTTTTAAGTCCTTTTTTTTCTCTTGCATTTTTGAGTAGCGTTTTCATCTTTATTCGATTTGAATTAATTTGTCTTGACAAATTTAGTCATAATTCTGTAATAAAAAAAAATAATGCTCAATATTTTGAGCATTATTTTTTTTATTTCATAGCTGCTTCAGTGCTATTTTTTATTTTTTTGGAATAAAACCATCTTTTTTCATTTCTTGCATAACAGTAGCAATAACACTGTCAACCAATAGTCCAATATCCGATCCTGTAGTTGATTTTGTCGTTCCAGTCCAAATTAGTTTGTCTGATTTTAATGAAAACACATTGGTTTCGATTAAATATGAACTAGTTTCTTGGTAATATCCTGGGTCATAATATATAGGCGAATACATACCGTACCAGCCACCGAAGCCACCATAAGCTCCATATCCGCCGTACATTCCGCCATATCCACCATAATACATTGAAGTATTTGTGCCTGGCACATAGTTTGTTTCTTTTACAGTATCTACTAAACGCATTGTAACTACTGCATCAAAATTTTCGTCTTTCAGAATTTTTAATTTCTGATCTTTAGTTAAATCTAAACTTGTTCCATTCATCAGGGCATACGAAGAATGGAATTTAGGTCCAATTGAAGTGATTCTATTTTCGGTAATTCTTCTTGTGGCTTCATTTTTTACCAAAGCAACGACCATTATTTTTTTGTATTCAGTATTTGCATTTGAGGTGTCTGGATCTCTCCAACTGCTTACTATGGATGTTCCGCTGCTACAACTAGCTAGAACAACGACGATCAATGCAATAAAAAACTTTTTCATAATTATTTTTGTTTAGTATTAATTAGGGTAAAAATAGTAATTAAATCAGAAAATGACTGCGAAATCAATTAATTTTTAAAAAAATGCATTAAAATGATTTTTTGATACGGTCAAGATCGCGTTTTGTGTCTTGTTCTTTAAGCGATTCACGTTTATCGTAGGTTTTCTTTCCTTTGCAGAGTCCAATTTCCAGTTTAGCCATTCCTTTTTCGTTGGTAAACAATTTGAGCGGAACTATGGTCAAACCTTTGGCTTGAACACTTCGTGCCAATCCTTTCAATTCTCTTTTGTTTAGTAAAAGTTTACGTTCGCTTCTGGCTTTGTGGTTGAATTGGTTTCCAAAGGCATATTCTTCAATGTAAGTATTGATGGCGAAAAGTTCGGTTCCATTAAATTCGCAAAAGCTCTCGGTTATATTTGCTTTTCCTAAGCGAATTGATTTTATCTCGGTTCCAGCCAAAACGATTCCAGCCGTAAATTTTTCGATTATTTCATAATCAAAACGAGCTCTTTTGTTGAGTATGTTAATTGTTTTTAGCATCGGATGGCAAATGTAGATACAAATGTATGAAACACCAAAGAAATATATAAAAATGCCATAAATTTGTAGTATGGAAAATCTACAATCAAAAGATCCGCTTCACGGACTGACTTTACAAAGAATTTTGGAACAACTGGTCGATTTTTACGGATTCGATACTTTGGGCGAATTGATTAAAATAAACTGTTTTACAGCAAATCCAAGCATAAAATCGAGTTTAACTTTTTTACGAAAAACGGATTGGGCAAGAAAAAAAGTGGAAGACTTGTATATTAAAACGATTCCGAAATTGAAAGCTTAATTTAGGCGGTAAGAGATCATTAAACCACCGTTTATTTGAAGTCATGAATGCTTTAATGTAATTTTCGACATTGTCCTCGAAACGTCTACTAAACTTATCAAAGATGTTGAATTGTAGACACTACCTTGATTATATATTCTATTCATTAATAATAGAAAAGAAAGTAAATTAGCTTTTATTCAAAAGCGAATAAATGACAGTATCCAAAAACTGTCCCTCATAATACTCGTTTTCTATTAAATGAGCTTCTTTGACAAAACCGTTTTTTTGTAACACTTTCTCAGAGGCAGTATTTTCAGGAGCAATAATGGCTTCAATGGAATGGAGTTTCATTTCTTGAAAACCATATTTGACAACCTCGTTTATCGCTTCAGAAATAATTCCTTGCCCATGGTATTCAGGAAGAAGCATATAGCCAATTTCAGATCGATAATGTTCTGGTTTAATGCGGTAATGACCAATAATTCCAATGAGTTTTGGATTGTCTTTAAAAGTAATCGCCCAATTAATACCTTCGTTTGAATCAATTTTTTCATTAATCATGCTAATATGAGCCAAAGCATCTTCCTTGGTTTTAGCCAATGGTCTAGGAATATATTTCATCACCTCATGGTCAGAACGAAGGGCAAAAATCTCATCCACATCGTCATTTGCAAGACGTCTTAATTGTAATCGTTCCGTTTCAAGAGTAGGGAAAGGTGCAAAATTTATTTCCAACATAGTTATAAAATTTCGATGCTATAATTTGATTCGAAGGTGTTATTTCTTTCTAAAAGCTGAATTCCCTCTTTCTTTGCAAAATCATCATACCTATCTAAAGTGTCAGAATAACCAAACCAAGGTTCAATACATAAAAAAGGAGCGTTTTTGACAGTCCAAATTCCTAAATTTGGGAAATCGGAGAAATTTACCTTAAGAAGTGGTTTTGTATTTTCTAAAATGGTGATTGATTTCGATTTTAATGTTTTGAAAACCAAAGCGTCCTTTTCGAAAAGTTGATAATTCAAAGCAAGTTGGCGATTATTTAGAGCAAGCTCATTTGTAGTATTCGAAATTAAACCCTCTTCAAGTAAATGATAGTTTAATACTTCCTGTTGCTGAAATTCAAGACTATAGTTTTCGAAATTGCCAAGCAAGGACAATGCCGGATGCGCTCCTATAGAAAAAGGCAACCTTTGTTCGCTTGTATTGATTACTTTATAATCGATGTTTAGTTTCTTTTCATCAAGTGAATAGCAAATTTGTAATTCAAAATCAAAAGGATATACTTTTTTTGTTTCTATTGACGAAGTCAAGGAAAAAGTGGCACTGTTTTCTGTTTTTTCAATTAGGTTGAATTCCATTTCTCTTGCAAAACCGTGCCTTGATAAATGATATTCTTGTTCGCCATATTGATACCTGTTGTCCCTTAATGTACCAACTATTGGAAACAAAATAGGAGAATGCTTGCCCCAAAAAATTGGGTTTCCTTCCCAAATGTGCTCTTTGTTTTCATTATTTTTCAAAGAACATAATTCTGCTCCTAAATGTTTTATTTGCGCCGTAAGAATTGAATTAGAAATTGTAGATGTCAAAATAGTAGCCAATTAAATTAATAAGTTTTTATGGATGTAAATATATTTCATAAATTTTGAATAGCGTAATAAATAGTGCTAATCCTAATAATTGATAAAATTAAGTCAAAATACAACGTTTACTTTTAGTACTAAGTTTATTTTTCATTAATTTGTCTTTGAAAAATTTACAAAATGAAAAACTTCTCGTTCAAAGCTTCAATTCAAATGATTTTTTTATTGGTGATTTCGACCTTGTGGTCGCAGCAAAACACCAATTCTTCGTCAAATAATGCTATTTCAAAATACGATTATAATGAAGCTTTTGGTCCGTTTTTTTATACTAAAAACGGAACTAATACCCGTTCGGCCAGCGGTCAACCGGGACCAGAATATTGGCAAAATAGAGCGGATTACCAGCTTTCGGCCAAATTAGATGATGAGACTAACGAAATTTCAGGCTCTAGCATCATAACCTATACCAATAATAGTCCGGACAAAATGTCTTTTTTGTGGATGTATTTGGATCAGAATTTGTTCAAGAATGATTCACGAGGAAATGCTTTAGTCCCTTTGACTGGCAGTCGAAACGGTGCTCAAGGTCAACAGTTTGATGGAGGTTTTAAAATAAAGTCAGTCAAAATTATTAGCGCTAATAAAGGAGTTTCTTCTGAAAAAGAAGCAAAGTATATAATTACGGATACTCGGATGCAAGTTTTTCTTCCGCAGGAATTGAATGCAAAAGGAGGTAAAATCAAAGTAAAAGTTGATTTTTCTTTTATTTCACCAATCGAAGGTTCGGACCGAATGGGAGTTTTAGGAACGAAATATGGTAAAATTTTCAGTGCGGCTCAATGGTATCCTAGAATGTGTGTTTATGATGATATTGCAGGATGGAATACGAATCCATACTTGGGTGCTTCGGAATTTTATCTTGAATATGGGGACTTCGATATCAACATTACTGCACCATCGAATCATTTTGTGGTTTGTTCGGGTGAATTGGTAAATTCAAAAGAAGTGTATAGTGGCGAACAACAAAAACGATGGGAGCAAGCCTCAAAGAGCGATAAAACCGTGATTATTCGTTCTGCAGAAGAGGTTAAAAACGCTTCTAACTCCGTTTCGAATACCAATAAAACTTGGCATTTTGTGATAAAAAATGCTCGTGATGCCTCTTGGGCTTCGTCCGCAGCTTTTATTTTGGATGCTGCTAAAATCAATTTGCCAAGTGGAAAAAAATCAATGGCAATTTCGGCTTATCCTGTTGAAAGTGATGGAAATCAAGCTTGGGGACGTTCGACCGAATACACTAAAACTTCTATTGAAAATTATTCAAAGCGATGGTTTGAATACCCTTATCCAGCGGCGACCAATGTAGCAAGTATAGCAGGCGGAATGGAATATCCTGGTATTGTTTTTTGTGGGTATAGTGCAAAAAATGCCGATTTATGGGGAGTTACAGATCATGAGTTTGGTCATATTTGGTTCCCAATGATTGTAGGTTCTAACGAACGCTTATTCGCTTGGATGGATGAAGGTCTGAACACATTTATCAATTCATTGAGTTCAGTTGATTTTGATAAAGGTGAATATAAAAATCAAGCGGAAGATCTGCATCTGTTTGCCGAAAAGTATACTAACCCAAGTCTGGAACCAGTCATGAGTTCACCTGATAATATGAAAGAGGCCAATATAGGTACTTTAGGTTATTCAAAACCCGGGGCTGCAATGATAGTTTTAAGGGAACAGGTTTTAGGTCCCGAACGATTTGATTTGGCTTTCCGAAGTTATGTAGAACGTTGGGCATTCAAACATCCCGCACCAGACGACTTTTTCAGAACCATGGAAAATGTGGCTGGTGAAGATTTGTCTTGGTTTTGGAGAGCTTGGTTTGTTAATAATTGGCGTTTAGATCAAGGAATTACTAACGTAAAATATGTCAATAATAATCCAAAGTTGGGAGCTTTAATCACCATTGAAAATTATGAAAAAATGGCAATGCCTGTCATAATAGACATTAAAACCAACAGCGGGAAAGTTACACGAGTTAAATTGCCTGCTGAAATTTGGCAGCGAAATGTAAATTGGACTTTCAAACACAATTCTACAGAGGAAATAGACAGTGTCATCATCGATCCAGATCACGTTTTTCCAGATTGCAACGAAAAAAATAATAGTTGGAAAGCGAAGTAAAGCCAAAATAAATAACCGCAAATGCGCAGATTAATAATTTGCGCATTTGCGGTTATTTATTCCAATTATAAAGTTTATTCCGGAATTTGTTGGCTTAAGCAATGTAAAGTTCCAAATCCCCAAATCAAATCTATAGCATTGATTCCGATGATTTCTCTATCTGGGAAACAATCAGAAATAATATTCAAAGCAATTCTATCATTGGCATCGTTGAATGTCGGAACCACAACACATTGGTTCAAAATCAGGAAATTAGCATAACTAGCCGGCAATCGCAGTCCATCAAAGTCGATGCGTTTTGGCATTGGCAATTCCACTATTTTGGGAGATTTACCGTTTTCTAACTTCGCATTTTGCAAGCGTTGTAGGTTGTCTTGCAAAGGTTTGTAATTGGCATCTTTTGGATCTGATTCTACAATGGTCACAATAGTGTCCTCGTTTACAAAACGACACAAATCGTCGATATGACCGTGAGTATCGTCGCCTTCGACACCGTCTCCTAACCAAATTACATTGGTAATTCCCAGATATTCTTTGAAAACTGCTTCGTAATCGGCTTTGGTGAAACCGGAGTTTCTAACTTGTATGTTTGGATGCATCAAACATTCTTCCGATGTGAGTAGCGTTCCTTTTCCGTTGACGTCGATTGCTCCACCTTCTACAATTACCGGTTTTCCTTTATAAACCACTTGAGTTACAGGAAGCTTTAGAAATTCGCCGACTTTTGCAGGAACGTGTTTGTCTAAATTGATGTTTTTGTATTTTGCCCAACCGTTAAAATTGAAATTCAAAGCCTCTCTTGTGGTTCCGTTTTGAACTACAATCGGACCTGAATCGCGCATCCAGCTTCTGTTGGTTTTATGAATGATGAAAGAAACCTTGTTCATAGACACAGTGGCGGTTTCCAACATTTCTGAAACTTTAGTTTTTAGTTTTTCATCCGCAACGATCAAAAAAACCTTTTCGAAAGTGGCCACTTTTTTGATAAATTCTACAAATGCCCATTGAATGGCTTCGTATTTACCCGGCCAATCGTTCCCATTATGTGGAAAACACAATAAAATTCCTTCTTGTTTTTCCCATTCGGCGGGGAATCTTCTATTGGAAATATTCATAACTAGTCGATTGCTCTTTTAGTAATATCTCCAAAAGCATCAATTCTACGGTCTCTAAAGAAAGGCCAGTTCTGACGCACATTTTCTTGTAGATTCAAATCGACTTCGGCTATCAAGATTTCTTCTTTATCGTGAGAGGCTTGCGCTAAAATTTCACCTTGTGGTCCTGCAATAAAGGAAGAGCCCCAAAATTGAATTCCAGCAGTTCCTTCGATATATTGTTCCAATCCAATTCTATTAGCAGCAGCAACATAAACACCATTCGCTACAGCGTGACCTTTCATCACGTTCATCCAAGCACCGTGTTGGTTTTCGCCATATTGCTCTTTTTCTAATGGATGCCAACCAATAGCTGTTGGATAAAATAACACATCGGCACCTTGCAATGCTGTCAAGCGAGCCGCTTCTGGATACCATTGATCCCAACAAATTAGCGTTCCAATTTTTCCTTTTTGGGTAGGGAAGGCCTTGAAACCCAAATCTCCCGGTGTGAAATAGAATTTTTCATAAAAATGCGGATCATCTGGAATGTGCATTTTACGATACAGTCCAGCTTCCGAACCATCGGTGTCGATGATGTAAGCGCTGTTGTGGTAAATTCCAGCCATTCTTTTTTCGAAGAATGGAACAATGATTACGACTCCCAATTCTTTTGCCAAAGCACTAAAAGCAATGAACGAAGTGCTGTACAAGGGTTCTGCCAAAGCAAAATTATCTACGTCTTCGCTTTGACAAAAATAGTGACTGCTGTATAATTCGGGTAAGGAAATTACTTCCGCACCTTGACTGGCGGCATCTCGAACCCAAGATAAACATTTTTTAAGGTTGTTTTCGGCAACATCGTTCAGATTCAATTGAATAACCGCTATTTTGTATTTCTTCTTTGACATAAGGGAAAAAATTTTAGAGTGCAAAAATAGTGATTTTTATAAAGAGTGAAAGCTATGCGGTTTGCATTTTTTTATTTTCACTATTGATTGTCTTCTTCTAAATCGTTATGGTGGTCTCCGCCTATGCTGTAAAAATTGTTTTCTTCGTCCTCACTACCTATGTCTTCTTGTTCGTCATCTAGGTCTGAACCCGGCACGTCTAATTTGTCTCCAGGGTTTTCTAAGTCGGTGTCTCTTTCATACCATTCAGGATCTTCATCAATTACTAGAGGCTTTTTTTTAGAAATATCTTCTGGATCGATATCAAATTCTTTGACAAATTGATTGTAAGTATCATTTTTTTGAGGATATTTTGGATAACCATCTTTGTTTAAGATAATCTCATTCTTGTCGTTTGGTAAATTCTCTTTATTTTTCATTTGATAGTTGTTTAGGATATATGATATTTTCGTGAAGTTTCTTTTTCATATCATTATATTCTGATTCTGTGATATCACCTATAATTAATCGTTTTTTTAATAGGTTATTAGCTGATTGTTTTTCTAGTTTTTGATTAATGCTTTCAAATGGCATCAAAAAAATCAAAAAAAGTAGAATTATCCCTAATCCCCACCAAATAATATTCATTCCGTAATAATAATTTGTATAGTCCATATTTTTTGTGTTAAATAGTTTTTATTAAAAACGGGGCTATACAAACTTGAGCCTATTGAGTAGTTTTGTTGTTATATAATATTGTAGTAAAGTTTCAATATTTACATATAATTTATGTAACAGTCTCATTTAGAGTTGATAGAAAAACAACTTTAAAAAAAAAGCCTGAAATACATCAGGCTTTAGAGTATATAAGTAAATTGTTTGAAAGATTGTTAGGAGTTTAAAACATCTGCTATTTGTGACAATTATTTCTATTCAATATATTTTATACTATTTTTATGCGTTTACAATTTTACAGCTCCTTTTGGAACGGTTTCGCTAATGGTTGTCGTTTTAGAATAATCTACTTTTTGAGAAGAAACTAATTCGATTTTTTCGCTAGCAGCTCCGTTAATGTTGACTGCATTGGGAGAAGTCGAGTTGAATTCCACGTTTTTTAAGGAAACATTTTTACCATTATAGATGTCAAAAATGGTACTTTCTTTGATGTCCAATTTGATATTACTAAGTTTGATTCCTTTAGCATCAATGATAGAAAAACCTTTATCAGCTTTTCCAATCAAGTTGGAAATTTCGATGTTTTCCAAGTTCATTTCAGGCAAACCTTGCAAAAACACGGCTTGATAAGCTCCTGCAATAGTGATGTTTTTGATACTAATATTTTTGAATTGAGGTGTTTTTTCATCAACTGGAACTACATCGGTTTTAATTTTATTTCCGCCTTCGGCCAAAGTTTCAGCTATTGACTTTCCTCCATAATACAGGTCGAAAGAAATGGCTTGCGAGGGAATATCGGTCATATAAATATCCGAGATAAAAACATTTTCGACCACCCCACCACGTCCGCGGTTACTTTTAAAACGCAAACCAACGTCGGTTCCCATAAATGAACAATTTGAAACGTGCAAATTCTTTACACCGCCAGACATTTCACTACCTACAGTAACTCCGCCGTGTCCGTGATAAACGATATTGTTTCTTATGATCACATTTTCGCAAGGAATTCCACGATCGCGACCGTCTTTGTCTTTTCCTGATTTGATGCAAATGGCATCATCACCTACATCAAAAGTGGAGTTTTCGACCAAAACATTTTTGCATGATTCCACGTCAAGACCATCTCCGTTTTGAGAAAACCAAGGATTGCGAATAGATACATTGCGAACAATTAAATCTTCAATCATTAATGGATGGATATTCCAAGCAGGAGAGTTTTGGAATACGGGCCCGTCAAATAATACTCTTTTACTGTTTTGAATGCTGACCAATACTGGACGAAGAAAATCGTGAATGGCTTCAAATTCTTCTTTGGTTTTTAAATCTAGTCGAATATTTTGGTCAGCACCTATAGCTGCTTTCATGAATGTTTCCGATGGATACCAAATGTCTTTTTTTTCGTTAAGCACTCCGCCAGAGGCTACAAATTTTTTCCACTGATTTTCGGTTAGTTTGCCTTTTTTGACTTGTCTCCAAACCTCGCCAGAACCATCCCAAACTCCTTTTTCTGTGAAGGCTACGTTCTCCAAGTTTTTTCCGTAAAGAGGAGAGATGCAACGCCAGGTATTTAATCCTTCAAAACTGGTTTCTACTAATGGATATAAACTTTTATCGGTTGAAAATTTTATTAAAGCTCCTGCTTGAGCATGTAATTCGATATTGCTTTTCAAAATAATTGGACCTGTAAGCCAAATTCCTGGAGGAATAATTACTTTTCCGCCCCCCTTTTTAGACACAGCTGCAATAGCATCTGCAAAGGCTTTTGAGTTTAAAACCGTTCCGCCATTTACAGCACCAAAATCTTTGATATTTACTGTATTTTTAGGAATTATTGGCTCTTTGACTTTGTTCATTTTAAATTCAATGCCTTTGTAGGTTTCATTGGATTTTGAGTTTTGAGCGATACTATCTTTCGACCAGCTTATTACTAATACTGTCAAAATGATGCATAAGAAGTTGATTGGGTTTGTTTTCATTCTTAATTTTTTTGTTGTAAAATCGCCTTAAAAATTTTCATAATTTAATAATGCAATCGATTACTCAAAAGTATTTAGTCATTCCTTAAGAACCCACTTTTTGAGTTTTTAGATTTTTTACCAAAAATACATCTGCAAAAATAAGCAGTAAAAATTCGAGCCAAAGAACAATTTGCTCTTTGATTTGGTTGAATCG
>NZ_JBIKRX010000133.1:0-5198 GCF_044348915.1 Flavobacterium sp.
TTTTATTGGTTTCCAAAGCATTCCAGTTCACTGAATCCATACCAGTAATCAAGACATTGACCGCCTCAGTATTGAAACTGGATAGCATCTCTTTGAGACCTGCCACAAAATGCAACTCGGTGTCAATAGTACTATTTTCTTTAGAAATATTGCGAGTTCTGGAATATATTGTATCCAGATTATGGAGTAAAATCTCTTTGTTTTGATTCGAAGATAAATCTTGCGTTTCGGCAAAAGCCATGGTGTGATAAACATCGTTGGCCAGTTCGTCATGCAATTTTTTGGCAATTCGGGTTTCGGTCTAGTAAGAAGTTTGGATTTTTTCTTTTTTGTTGAGTGCTTTTAAAAAATAATATAAAAAAATGGTGGACAGAACACCTATTAATATCAGAAAATACAAAATTAGGTTTCTGTTTTTTTGTTCTTCCAGTTCCAGTGCTGTTTCTATTTTTTGGGTTTTTAGCAATAGATTTTCATCCTTTGTTTTCTTGGAATCGTATTTTATTTTGGCAAACTGATTTCGGGCTTTTTGTCTTACTTTCTTGATACTGTCATTGATGTGTATGTATTTTTCGGGATAAAATTTCGATTGATTTCCGTAGCTGGTTTGGATTAAAGAGGCTAAAGATTCCAATCGGTCATCAACAGCATTAACTTTTGTTGCTTTTTCGTAAGCCATCCGCGCGTAATCATTAGCTAATTGTGGATTGGTTTGTTTGTAACATTTAGTAAGATGAAGATAGCTTGCCGCCATTCCCCAGTCATCCTTAATTTGTTCTTTTATTTTTAAGGCTTCATTCATGTAATTAATTCCTTTAGGATTACCCACTTTGAAATATGAATAACCTATAATTATCAAGCACTTTGGAATAGGATGCAGAATCATTTATGACTTCTTTTCTGGAAGTCAAAGGAAGTAGAATTTGTATCGCTCGATGGTAATCTTGCTTGGCCATATAAACCACGGCAATATTATGTTTGAATTTTAATTTCCGAATTTTATCTATTTTTAAATGTAATCCCTTATTGTAATAATGCAGGGCATTGTCATAATCATATAGTTTTCCATAAACAATCCCAGTAAATTGTAAATAGAGCATTCGTAGGAGGGATCTAAAGTTTTATTCAAAAAGGGGATAGCTTCAATGGCTGTGGTCTCACTACCGGAATAATCGCCTTGGTTTTGTTGAATTTCGGACATTCTTGCCAAGGAATAGATGATTCGGGTATTATCTGTTTTTACATCACAAAGGGATTTTACTTTGTTATGATAATAGTAGGCACTATCATATTCCACGTTTTCAAAATGTTTGTCACCAAGGTCAATCAGTCGGTCAATTGCTGCTAGATTACTCTTTTTACTAGATTTGGTTATGGGCTTTTTTTCGCAAGATTGCAGGAGAAAAAATAGGGTTAATAAAACAAAAATCGGGAAATGTAACTTTTTGGATATCATTTCCCGAAATTACTGATTTTTTTAAATAGTAATAAATCAATTTTTAATTTTTTTGAATTTTGCTTTAATATTTTATTCGAATTTTGATTCACTGTAGGTGGATATAGACGCAAAAAATCCCAAACTTTCGATTGGGATTTCTCTATAAGTAAGTAATCTTAAATTGAGTTGATAAAACGTTTATTTTACTTTATTAAGTATTGCTTTGAAAGCTGTTGGATGATTCATCGCTAAATCGGCAAGAACTTTACGGTTCAATTCGATGTTATTAGCTTTGCATTTTCCAATGAATTGCGAATAAGACATTCCTTCTAATCTAGCTCCAGCGTTGATACGTTGAATCCACAAAGCGCGGAAATTTCTTTTGTTCGCTTTTCTGTCACGGTAAGCATAGCACATTGCCTTCTCAACCGCATTTTTCGCAACTGTCCAAACGTTTTTACGACGACCAAAGAATCCTTTGGCTTGCTTCATTATTTTTTTTCTTCTTGCTCTCTTAGCAACTGAATTTACACTTCTTGGCATAATTTTACTGTTTTTTTGTAGCAGGCGTCCCGAATTTAATCAAGGGCACTTAAGGCCATACTCCAAGGTTATTTTAAATTGTTTTAACCTAAAGAATTCTTTAAAGTTGTATGTTGTATTGTTGTATATTGTATGTTGTCTCAGACATTTTTACATTATACAATTTACATTATACAATTCTTAGATGATTCTTAATTGTTGTTTAATGCTTTTCTCATCTGTTTTGTGAACTAGCGCTGAATGTGTCAAAGCTAATTTACGTTTTTTAGACTTTTTGGTCAAGATGTGACTCTTGAAAGCATGTTTTCTCTTAATCTTACCAGAGCCAGTAACTTTGAAACGTTTCTTGGCGCTAGATTTGGTTTTCATTTTAGGCATTTTTTCCTAGTGTTTTTTAATTTATTCTTACTTACTTGTCTTTGCGAGCTTGCGAAGCAATCTCATTATATTTTCTGCAATCTGCCTTCTGCAAACTGAATACTATTTCTTTTTCTTAGGCGCAATAAACATAATCATTCTCTTTCCTTCGAGAACCGGCATTGCTTCTACTTTTCCAAATTCTTCCAAATCTGTAGCTAATCTTAACAATAAGATTTGACCTTGATCTTTATAGATGATTGAACGTCCTTTAAAGAAAACAAAGGCTTTCAATTTAGAACCTTCTTTCAAGAATTTTTCAGCGTTCTTTCTTTTAAACTCATAATCGTGTTCATCCGTTTGAGGACCAAAACGAATTTCTTTCACTACAATCTGAGTAGATTTTGCTTTAAGCTCTTTTTCACGTTTCTTTTGCATGTAAACGAACTTTTTATAGTCCATTATCTTGCAAACAGGCGGTTCTGCATTTGGCGAAATTTCAACCAAGTCCAATTCGAATTCGTCTGCTAATCGCAACGCTTCTGAAAGTTTAAAAACTCCTGGCTCGATATTTTCTCCCACAAGTCTTACTTCTTGCACACCACGTATAAGATTGTTGATCCTATGCGCATCTTTTTTTTCTACTCGAGGTTGGTAACCTCTATTGCTTCTTATTGCTATGACTTTAAAATTTAAGTTAAACTGTAAATGTTTTTAATGTTTTGCCTATTTCTTCGTTTACAATTGCAGCAAATTCCTCAATTGTGACGCTCATATTTCCATTTCCTTCTTGTCCTTGACGACGTACGGATATTGTTCCATTTTTCTCCTCTTCCTCGCCTACAATCAGCATAAACGGGGTTTTCTGAAGCTCTGCATCTCTAATTTTTCTTCCAATTGACTCGTTTCTGTTGTCAATTAGGGCGCGAATTTCGTGATTTTCTAGCAGATTTAAAACTTTTTTCGCATATATTTCATATTTCTCGCTCAAACACAATATTATAGCCTGTTCTGGCATTAGCCAAAGCGGGAATTTTCCTGCTGTGTGTTCAATCAAAATGGCAATGAATCGTTCCATAGATCCAAATGGTGCTCGGTGAATCATAACAGGCGTATGCAATTGGTCGTCCGATCCTTTGTAAGTCAATTCGAAGCGCTCAGGTAAGTTGTAGTCCACTTGTATGGTTCCCAGTTGCCATTGTCTTCCAAGTGCATCTTTTACCATAAAATCCAACTTCGGACCATAGAAAGCCGCTTCACCATAAGCAACAACAGTTTTCAATCCTTTATCGGCTGCCGCATTGATAATTGCATTTTCTGCTTTCTCCCAATTCTCGTCGCTACCTATATACTTATCTCTATTTTCTTGATCACGCAAAGAAATCTGTGCAGTAAAGTTTTCGAATCCTAATGAACCAAAAACATACAATACCAAATCAATCACGTTTTTAAACTCTTGATCCAATTGGTCTGGAGTACAAAAAATATGCGCATCATCTTGAGTAAACCCACGAACACGGGTCAAACCGTGCAATTCTCCACTTTGTTCGTAACGGTAAACGGTTCCAAACTCAGCATAACGTTTAGGTAAATCTTTGTACGACCAAGGTCTTACATTGAAAATTTCGCAGTGGTGAGGGCAGTTCATAGGTTTCAATAAAAACTCTTCGCCTTCGGCAGGAGTATTTATCGGCTGAAAACTATCTGCTCCGTATTTTGCATAATGACCAGAAGTCACGTACAATTCTTTTTGTCCAATATGTGGCGTAACTACTTGTTCGTAGCCCGCTTTCTTCTGTGCTTTTTTCAAAAATTGCTCTAATCTGTCACGAAGTGCTGCTCCTTTTGGTAGCCACAATGGCAAACCTTGACCTACTTTTTGTGAAAAAGCAAACAATTCCAGTTCCTTTCCTAGTTTTCTGTGGTCACGACGTTTTGCCTCTTCCAACAATTCTAAGTATTCGGTTAAGTCTTTCTGTTTTGGAAAAGAAACCCCATAAACACGAGTTAACTGCTTATTTTTCTCATCACCACGCCAATAAGCACCGGCAATACTCATAATTTTCATAGCCTTGATGATTCCAGTATTCGGAATGTGACCACCACGACACAAATCTGTAAAAGTAGCGTGGTCACAAAAAGTAATCGTTCCGTCTTCTAAGTTCGAAATTAACTCGGTTTTATAAACATTGTCTTTATAAACCTCTAATGCTTCAGCTTTAGAAACTGGACGCAATTTAAATTCGTGTTTCTCTCTCGAAATTTCCAAAACACGATTCTCGATTTTTTTGAAATCGGCATCCGTAATCTTTTGGTCTTCGAAATCTACATCATAGTAAAACCCATTAGAAATTGCAGGTCCAAGAGTCAGTTTGATACCAGGATACATTTCTTCAAGAACCTGTGCCATCACGTGCGAAGTCGAATGCCAAAAGGCTTTTTTACCACCCTCGTCATTCCATGTATATAATATAAGACTGCCATCCGTCGTCAATGGAGTTGTGGTTTCTACAATTGTACCGCTAAAAGATGCCGAAATCACGTTTCTGGCAAATCCTTCACTAATGCTAATTGCAACATCCATAGGAGTAACTCCTGCTTCAAACTCTTTCACTGACCCGTCGGGCAAACTAATCTTAATCATTGTTTTTAATTTTGAGAATGCAAATATAGGGCATTACAAAAAGACACACAATATATATGTACAAGTTTATACATTATATATAGGGAGTGTAATTGTCATTTCTTGGATGATTATAATAAGGAGCTTTATCCTTCTATTCGTTGCAATCTTTGCGGCCGAACGCCGGCCGCAAAGGATTTCCCCTGCTATCAGGGCTAGGGTATAGGTTATCTAGAT
>NZ_JBIKRX010000134.1:0-5074 GCF_044348915.1 Flavobacterium sp.
TTTAGATACAATAGAAGGTCAAATATGGGGACAATCTTCGATGTGTTAATGAAAAAGATGGTGAAATTTGAATAAATATCAATAAAATCAATAGATAACAAGGGTGCTCTAAGCGCCTATACCTATAGATTAAATTTGTTAGCAATAACCTCTTCAACATCAACATATCAAATAATTTTAATTAGCTATTATTATGAAAAACAAGGTTTTAATTTTAGGTGCCTTTATCCTTTTGACAACTTTAAGTGTTTCGTGCAATAAAAAAACAGAAGACGCAACAACCGCGCCAATAGTTGACGTAGAACAAATAAAAACAGAAATTCAGGCCATAGAAAATACTTTTGCATCGCATTACAATGCAAGAAACACAGATAGCATAACCTATTACGCCGATGATGCCAAAAGTTTCTTTATAGGAAGACCTCCAATTACAAGCAAAGACTCCATCATTGAATTTCTAAAAAAAGACATGCAAAGTTTACATAAAGACATTAAACTATCTTTTACAACAACCGAAGTTCACGTTTCGTTTGATGGCCTTAATGTAACTGAAATTGGACAATTCAAACTAGTAGATTCAACCGGCACAAAAATTGAAGGCGGAAATTACATTAGTTTATTCGAAAAAAGAAACGGCAAATATGTATGCATAAGAGACATGGCCGCTTCTGATATGCCAAGATAAAAGTGGAATTTATCCAAGATAAAGAAACCGCCCCTATACATCGGGACGGTTTCTTTGTTTTTACTGCAATACCATAAAACTATTTCTCGATTTCTCGTAAATTTTCCATTTTTTTGTTAGCCAAGAAACCGCTAATATCTTCGAAATGCTCTTTGACTCTTTTGTGTCCAAATTCGAATACTTTCGTAGCCAATCCATCCAAGAAATCTCTATCGTGCGACACTAGAATCAAAGTCCCATCAAAATCACGTAAGGCGTCTTTGATGATATCTTTGGTTTTCATATCCAAATGGTTCGAAGGCTCATCGAGTATCA
This sequence comes from Flavobacterium sp., assembly GCF_044348915.1. GTDB lineage: Bacteria > Bacteroidota > Bacteroidia > Flavobacteriales > Flavobacteriaceae > Flavobacterium. The sequence continues at coordinate 1,001 of NZ_JBIKRX010000134.1, forward strand.
ATAAATTAACGGGTTCCAATAATAATTTTATCATTGCTAATCTCGTCTTTTCGCCACCCGAAAGCACTTTTACTTTCTTGGTAATATCATCACCGTGAAACATAAAGGCTCCTAGAATATTCTTAATCTGAGTTCGAATATCCCCAACGGCAATAGCATCGATGGTTTCAAAAATAGTAGCCGTTTCATCCAATAAAGCCGCCTGATTTTGGGCAAAATATCCAATTTGCGAATTGTGCCCTATTTCAACCGAACCGCTATCAACGCCAATTTCTTTCATTATGGCTTTGATCATCGTCGATTTTCCTTCCCCATTTTTACCCACAAAAGCAACTTTTTGCCCTCTTTCAATCACGATATTCGCATCTTTGAAAACTACGTGATCGCCATAAGATTTAGACATTTCCTTTACAATTACAGGATACTGCCCAGAACGCGCTGCTGGTGGAAACTTCAATCTCAAAGCCGATGTATCTACTTCATCGACCTCAACAATTTGCAATTTTTCAAGCATTTTTACTCTAGATTGAACCGCATCTGTTTTAGAAAAAGTTCCTCGAAATCTATCAATAAATGCTTGATTGTCGGCTATAAATTTTTGTTGCTCATCATAGGCTTTTTGTTGGTGAATTCGACGGTCTTTTCGCAATTCTAAATAATGAGAATATTTCGCTTTGTAGTCATAAATACGCCCCATTGTCACTTCGATAGTACGATTGGTAATGTTATCGACAAAAGCTCTATCGTGCGAAATCACAACTACCGCTTTGGCAGAATTGATTAAGAAATCCTCTAACCATTGAATACTTTCGATATCCATATGGTTCGTTGGCTCATCCAGCAAAATCAAGTCTGGTTTTCTCAAAAGGATTTTAGCCAATTCGATACGCATTCTCCAACCACCGGAAAACTCCGAGGTTTGACGCGTAAAATCATCACGCTCGAAACCCAAACCAGTTAATATTTTCTCTACTTCGGCTTCATAATTCACTTCTTCGATAGCATAGAATTTCTCACTCAAGTCCGAAACTCTTTCGATCAATTTCATATACGCATCACTTTCGTAATCGGTGCGAATGGTCAATTGTTCGTTGATTTCGTCGATTTCGGCTTTCATAGAGAAGATTTCTCCGAAAGCTTTCGATGCTTCTTCCATAACGGTCGCGCCGTCAGTTGTCAATAAATGCTGTGGTAAATAGGCAATAATCGCTTCTTTTGGTGCCGAAATATTACCTGTCGAAGGTTTGCTTTGACCAGCGATTATCTTTAGCAAGGTCGATTTTCCTGCGCCATTTTTACCCATAAGGGCAATTTTGTCATTCTCATTGATAGCAAAAGAGATGTCACTAAATAAAGTAGTTCCGCCGAATTGAACGGAGATATCGTTAACTGTAATCATTGTTTGAAGTTAGAGCTTAGAAGTTAGAAGTCAGAAACTATAAACCGCTAAAAATTTAAAAGTTGCAAAGATAGATTAATTATAGGAACAGTTACTAAAAAAAAATGCTTCTAAAAGCAGACTTTTTCTCTGATTTTAGAAGCACTAAACTTTCTATGTTTTCTATTTTTGGTCTTTATTTTTATTGATAGTATTCCAAATGTGAGCATTGGTAACACCAATATCTTCGGGATTAAAGATTGGATCCTTTCCTTCTTTTTTCTGTTTTTCGTAGTCTTTTAGAGCAGCCAAAGCTGGTTTCTGCAGTAGCAAAATCGCAACTATATTAAACCAAGCCATTAGACCTACCCCAATATCACCAATTGCCCACGCCAATTGCGCTTGATTCACCGAGCCATAAACCACAACGGCAACCATTGTTATCTTTAACAAATAATAAAATAGAGGTGATTCAAATTTTCTAGTAATATATGAAATATTGGTTTCGGCTATATAATAGTACGCCACGATAGTGGTAAAGGCAAAGAAAAACAGCGCCACAGCAACGAAATAAGCTCCCAAACCGGGAAAAATAGTATCCATTGCAGCTTGGGTATAACCTGGCCCCGAAGCAATATTCTTGACCCCTTCGTATAAAAATTGGGGAGCGCCATCAGCGGCGGCAACGGGATTGATAACATTGTATTTACCGGTTATCAAAAGCATAAGCCCAGTAGCAGAACATACTAATAAAGTATCAATATACACTGAAAAAGCCTGTACTAATCCTTGTTTGGTAGGGTGCGAAACATTGGCAGCAGCCGCAATATGAGGCGCAGTTCCTTGCCCTGCCTCATTAGAATAAATACCTCTTTTTACACCCCACTGAATTGCCAAACCAAAAACAGCTCCAAATCCAGCTTCCATATTGAAAGCACTTTTAAAGATTAATGAAATCAAATGAGGTACCTGCTTAAAATCAACAATGATGATAATCAAAGCAATCAAGATGTACCCTAAAGCCATAAATGGCACTACATATTCGGTGAATTTTGCGATTCTTTTTACTCCGCCAAAAACAATGGCGGCAAACAACAATCCAACACCAATTCCGGAATATAAAGTATCCAATTGAAATGCATTCTGTAAGCCTTCAGCGATAGAATTGGCTTGTACTCCTGGCAATAAAACACCCGCCGAAAATATGGATACAACGGCAAATAAAACCGCAAACCATTTCACCCCCAAACCTCTTTCGATATAAAAGGAAGGACCTCCGCGGAACTCACCAAGATGTTTTTCTTTATAGATTTGTGCCAAAGTAGCTTCAACAAAAGCAGTGCTGGCGCCAAGAAAAGCAACCATCCACATCCAAAACATAGCACCAGGACCACCAAAAGCAATTGCTGTTGCCACACCCGCAATATTTCCTGTACCCACTCTACCAGCAAGGGACATCGATAACGCTTGAAAAGAAGAAACACCAGAGTCGGTACTTTCTCCATCAAATAAAAGGCGGAACATTTCTTTGAAATGGCGCAATTGTAAGAATCGTGTCCGTAACGAGAAATAGAGCCCCGTCCCCAAACACAAAATAATTAAAGCATTACTCCAAACATAGCTGTTTACAATTCCAACAAATTCCTCCATAAATTCTGTTTTATTATATCGTGGTTACCAAAGCCCAAATAAAGGTCTTTTTACGATAGCATGCAAATACAACTTATTCAGAGTTTCTTTTGTTTTTACAACTCTGCCTCTTCCAAAATAAAACGTCGAACTACTTCGGCCACGCCGTGATCGTTATTAGATGCAACAATAATATCACCAAATTCTCTTAACTCTTCTTCAACATTATCTACCCAAACACCTAATCCGGCATATTGCACCATGGATAAATCGTTTCCTGCGTTGCCAATGGCTATAATTTCACTAGGATTAATATTGAGTTTTTTGGCAAGAATTTCGACCGCTGCACCCTTGTCAACACCATTTGGAGCAGCTTCTAAAAAAAAGGGTTTCGACATGCACACACTCAATTCAGGCATTGCCTCTTTCAACAATGGCTCGACCGTTTTGAGATACGAAGGCTCTTCGAGCAACAAACATTTCACTGCCGAACTAGCTACTGCCTCTTTAAAACTTGGAACAATGATATGCTCCAGACCCGTAATCGTGCTTTCGACATCAATATATTCCGAACTGGTTTCGCTGATAATTTTACCATCTAAATAGGTAATGACGTGCGTATTATTTTCCTGACTGAAATCGTAAATCGAGTGAATTTGCTCTTTGGTTAAAGAGTGTTCAAAAAGAATTTTATCTTCTTTTAAATCGGTAATTGTAGAGCCATTGAAAGAAATCATAAAGGAATTATTGACATCGCATTGCAATTCCTTGGCATATTCTATCATTGCAGATGTAGGTCTCCCAGATGCCAAAACGACATAGACTCCTAATTCTTGTGCTTTCAAAAGCATTGATTTATTCTCATTCGATAATTCGTGGTCGTCGGTCAACAAAGTGTCGTCCATATCGACTACAAGCATTTTATATTTCATTATTTAATTATATAGGTATAGGCGCTTAGAGCACCCTTGTTATCTATTGATTTTATTGATATTTATTCAAATTTCACCATCTTTTTCATTAACACATCGAAGATTGTCCCCATATTTGACCTTCTATTGTATCTA
>NZ_JBIKRX010000011.1:0-54510 GCF_044348915.1 Flavobacterium sp.
CCAATTTTTGGATTCAAAATAGGCTTCTTTGAAATTTGTGTCAACATCATTAAGGCAAAAACTGAACAGGCAAGAATAGTACACATCGACCAATGTACACCAATAAAAGTAATCGAAAATCCTGCAAATGCTGGCCCAACAACAGCTCCAATTTGCCAAACCGAACTGCTCCAAGTGGCTGCATTTGGATAGGCTTTTTTAGGAACAATTAAAGACATCAGCGAAAAGATGGTTGGCCCCAAAAAAGCACGAACTAATCCACCCAAAAAGACCAAAAAATAAATAGAATACAAAATGGTGTCGGTTGACCAATCACTGACCACTCTAGGCCAAGTCAATAAAAACAAGCCAAAACTAATAATAGAAAAACCTAAAATACATTTTACAAGCATTCCTTTTTTCTCTTTCTGATCTACAATATGTCCAGCAAACAAAGCCATCCCAATTGCAGGTATTACCTCCATTAATCCAATCATGCCTAACGAAAGAGCACTTTTGGTCAAACTATACACTTCCCATTCAATGATGATAAACTGCATTGACCAAGCAAAAACCATGGCAAATCGCATCAACAAAAACATATTGAATTCTCTGTATCGCAAAGCTGCGTAGGCATCTCTAACTTTAACTTCCATACTTTTAATTTATATCTTTCAATCGCAATTGAATAGTAGTTTTACCATTCCATTCATTTTCATCGATGCAATAGACCGCATCAAACGGCTTCTTATTTTTAGTCAATTCAATTTTAATTCCTAATCCAAAACCAATTGCCGCCATTCCTTCCGAATTAATCTGACGTACAAAAAGTTTTAAATGTTCATTTTCGGCTCCCAATTGCTGCGCGTAACCTGTGTCATTTACATTTTTAGTCACAAAAACAGGCGTCATATTCTGCGGTCCATAAGGTTCAAATTGTTTCAAAATCCGAATCAATTTTGGCGTAACATCGGATAGTTCTATTTCAGCATCTATCGAAATTTCTGGCGTTAGCATATCGGGATGAATGGTTCTCTCGACTTCTCTTTCGAATGCATTTTTGAAAGCCAAATAGTTTTCTTCCTTCAAAGTCATTCCCGCAGCATACATATGTCCACCAAATTGTTCCAAATGTTCCGAGCAAGCTTCTAAGGCATTATAGACATCAAAACCTTTGACCGATCTGGCCGAAGCGGCATATTTGTCACCACTTTTGGTAAAAACCAAGGTCGGACGATAATAGGTTTCTATCAATCTCGAAGCCACAATTCCAATTACACCTTTGTGCCAATTTTCTTGAAAAACCACTGTCGTAAAACGTTTTTCTTCATTATTTTCCAGAATTTGACCCAGTGCTTCTTTGGTAATTTGTTTGTCTAAATCTTTCCGTTCCGAATTATAGGCTTCGATTTCTGATGCAAATTGTTGGGCTTGTTCAAAATCAAATTCCGAAAGCAGTTCGACAGCGTGATTACCGTGTTTGATTCTTCCCGCTGCATTAATTCGGGGAGCGATTATAAAAACAACATCGGTAATATCTAAGGTTTTCTTTTTTACCTGATGAACCAAAGCTTTGATTCCCGGCCTCGGATCTGCATTGATTACTTGCAAACCAAAATAAGCCATTATTCGATTTTCTCCCGTCATCGGAACGATATCTGCTGCAATTGCCGTAGCCACCAAATCCAAATAAGAAGTCAAATCTTCGATGGTTTGATTTCGGTTTTCACCCAAGGCTTGAATAAGTTTAAAACCAATGCCGCAACCGCACAATTCATCGTAAGGATAGCTACAATCTTCCCTTTTGGGATCCAAAACTGCAACCGCTTCGGGCAAAGACGCTCCTGGTCGGTGGTGGTCACATATGATAAAATCAATGTTTTTTTCTTTGGCGTAAGCAACATGATCGATGGATTTTATACCGCAATCCAAAGCAATAATCAACGAAAAACCATTATCATCGGCATAATCAATTCCTTTGAAAGAAATGCCATATCCTTCGTCATAACGATCTGGAATGTAAGTCGCAACATTTGGATAATAAGTCTTCAAATACGATGAAACCAAGGAAACAGCCGTGGTTCCATCGACATCATAATCTCCAAAAACGAGAATATTTTCGCCGTTTTCAATCGCCAATTCGATACGCTCGACCGCTTTATCCATATCTTTCATCAAAAATGGATTATGCAAATCGGCTAATGTGGGACGAAAAAACAGTCTGGCTTCTTCGTAAGTTTCAATCCCTCGCTGCACTAGTAAAGTGGCCACAAATTCCTCGACTTTCAGAGCTTCAGCAAGTAATTTTATCTTTTCTTCAGCAGGTTTTGGTTTGAGAGTCCAGCGCATATTTGATTTACTAATTAGGGTTTCGTGATATGGACAAATTTAGTTTAAAATAGCTAAATAATGTAAACATTGCGGAAATTAACCGCAGGTTCGCAGATTAAAAAAATTAATAACCTGCGTGGGGCAGATCCTGCGAGATTTGACAATGTGCGTCACAAAACACATAAATGTAAACACAAAAAATCTACGTAATTTCAGCTTTCGGATAAAAAATTAAAAAATAATCTGCGAATCTGCGGTAAAAAAAATTACAACTAAAGTAAAATCGCAGTACTTTTGAGTACATCTTTTTAAAAAAACCAAATGCAAGTTCAAGGACAAATTGTTGACATCGAAAATCGACGCATTTATGCTGGGGAAATCACGGTCGAAAACGGAAAAATCACTTCAATTATTGAAAAAAATCACGATATCAAATCCTTTATTCTTCCTGGATTTATCGATTCTCATATTCATATCGAAAGTTCGATGCTTGTTCCTTCTGAATTTGCAAAAATTGCCGTGCTGCACGGAACGATTGCCACAATATCAGATCCGCACGAAATTGCCAATGTTTTAGGCGCAGCGGGTGTATATTATATGATTGAAAACGGCAAAAAAGTGCCGTTGAAATTTCATTTTGGAGCGCCTTCTTGTGTTCCCGCCACTCAGTTTGAAACCGCAGGAGCGATAATAGATTCAGACGGAATCAAGGAATTGATGTCTTCGCCCGATATTTATTATTTGGCGGAAATGATGAATTATCCCGGCGTTTTATTTGACGAAGCAGAAGTTTTGAAGAAAATCGAATGGGCCAAACATTTCGGCAAACCTGTTGATGGTCACGCTCCTGGATTGCGAGGCGAACCCATAAAAAAATACATTTCTGCTGGAATTACTACCGACCACGAATGCTTCACTTACGAAGAAGCCGAAGAGAAACTATCGCTCGGAATGAAGATTCTCATTCGCGAAGGAAGTGCCGCCAAAAACTTTGAAGCGTTAATTGATTTACTTCCTGAAAACCACGAAAATATGATGTTCTGTTCCGACGACAAACATCCCGACGATTTGATTGTGGGACACATTAATTTGCTTTGTGCGCGTGCTGTTGCCAAAGGAATTGATGTTTTCAAAATCTTGCAAGCCGCTTGCGTGAATCCTGTGAATCATTACAAAATGAACGTGGGATTGTTACAAGAAAACGATGCTGCCGATTTTATCGTGGTTGAAGATTTGATTAATTTTAAAGTAAAACAAACTTATATCAATGGAGAATTAGTTGCTGCTAATGGCGAATCGTTTGTGGCACCTATTCCGTTTGAAACTCCCAATAATTTCAATATCACTTCCAAAGAAATCAGTGATTTTGCCGTTTTGGGTTCTGGCTCAAAAATTAGAATTATCGAAGCTTTAGAAGGACAATTGATTACTAATGAAATTCATCATAAATCATTAATCATTGATGGGCAACTAGTTTCAGACACGGAAAATGACATCTTGAAAATGGCTGTCGTGAATCGTTATGAAAACACAAAACCAGCGATTGCTTTCATCAAGAATTTTGGCTTGAAAAAAGGGGCGATTGCTAGTTCTGTGGCGCACGATTGTCATAATATTGTGGTCGTGGGAACTTCAGACGAGGAAATTTGCAATGCAGTGAATCTAATTATAAAAAATACGGGTGGAGTTTGCGCCGTGAATGGTTTCAAAAACAAAATGCTGCCCTTGCCAGTTGCTGGAATTATGAGCGACAAAAATGGCTGGGAAACCGGAAAATTATATCAGGAAATTGATGCTATGGCAAAAGAATTGGGCAGCAATTTGAAAGCACCTTTTATGACGCTTTCGTTTATGGCTTTGCTAGTTATTCCCGATTTGAAATTATCCGATAAAGGATTGTTTAGCGGAAATACATTTTCATTTGTGGACTTGGAAGTTGTCTAACCATATAAGGCATTTAAGGTCATTTAAGTAGAAATTATTTAACCACAAAGTTCACAAAGAAGGCACGAAGTTCACAAAGATTTTATTGTATTTTTTGTTCATTTAGACGAAGGAGAAATCGCATTAGTTGCTCTCGTTGTGTGATTTCTCCTTCGTCGAAATGACAAACTTTTTAAGCTTTCAAAGTCAAAGCTTCTCCAGCAAACCTAATCCCATCCCAACCTAATTTTATAAAATTGCGAATGTTTTGGTGATTTGTTCCTTCTGGATTTCCTAATACTTCTTCAAAATAATAGGCTCCAAAACAAGCTAATGTTTCTGTCTGAGTTAAATTTTGCAATTTGGCAAAAGCAAATAATTTACAAGAACCTGAGTTTTGTCCAGCTTCATTATGTTGTGTTCCATTATCGAAAGCCGTTGGCGTAAAATCGTAATTTTCCTCAATAACGGCAATGGTTTTTGGGAATGTAATGGTGTTTGGTGTTTGTTTTAACTTTTTTAAAAAAGAAGTGATACTCATTATGTAATTTACCTTGTGTATGATTAAGTAGAATAGGTTTATTTTTGTTTCAAATGTTTAAAGATTTTATAGAAGATCAAGTATTCAACGAAAAGTAAAAAAGTAAAAATTATGCTTAAAAATAAAGTATACATTTCAAAAACAAAACTAATTCCTCCAATTCTTAAATCGGGTTCATTGTAAATTTCAAAAATCATATAAATATTCAAACCCAAATAAAATATTACATTTGAAAAAAAAATAATTTTCCCATTTTTTAAAATATTTTGATTAAAAAGTCTATAAATAAAAAACCAAATTATTGAAACTACAATTTGTAATAACAAAAAATTAGCCATTAAACTCATGAAAATTTCTTGATTATATGATTTATGCATTATTTTGACGATTTACCCGCAACCACAACTACGATTTCTCCTTTTGGTAATTTATTTTCAAAATGGGTCAATACTTCACGCACCGTTCCTCGGACATTCTCTTCGTGCAATTTTGACAATTCTCTTGAAACACAAATTTGTCGGTCTTCGCCAAAATAGGTAATGAATTCAGCCAAGGTCTTGACCAATTTATGTGGAGAAACATATAAAATCATTGTACGTGTTTCTTCGGCGAGAGCCAAATATCGGGTTTGTCTTCCTTTTTTTTCTGGCAAAAAACCTTCGAAAATGAATCTGTCGTTCGGCAAACCACTGTTGACCAAAGCGGGTACAAAAGCCGTGGCTCCTGGCAAACATTCCACATCAATTTTGTTTTCTACACAAGCCCGAGTGAGCAAAAATCCAGGATCGGAAATCGCCGGCGTTCCCGCATCCGAAATCAAAGCAATGGTTTCGCCCGCTTTCAATCTCGAGATTAAATTCTCAACGGTCTTGTGCTCGTTGTGCATATGATGACTGTGCATATGAGTGCCAATCTCGAAATGTTTGAGCAATTTTCCGCTGGTGCGCGTGTCTTCAGCAAGAATCAAATCGACTTCTTTGAGAATTCGAATCGCGCGAAAAGTCATATCTTCGAGGTTGCCAATGGGCGTTGGAACTATATATAATTTACCCATTCGAGAATTTTTTCTCAATAATTTCCATAAAGCGTTGTTCGTATTCTTCTTTACCTACCCAATCTTCATAATCAGGTTTTACCATATCTAAGATAAAATCTTTGGCTTCCGAAAAATTATCATAAGTTATCAATTGATTTAAAACTCGAGTGTAATCTTCCTCGCTATTGCCAAACAGATTTTTTACAAAACCAATTCTATCATTCAAATCAATGTTTATTCCCTGGGATAACTTTTCATTCAAAGAAACTATTTTTGACTCAACCGCATCGGCATTATTTGTCTCCGGTTTCTCAAAATTTAATTCTGGCTCAAGCTCCAATGGACTTTCGATTACAATTGTTGTTGGAATATTCTCAAGTGGATCCACTTTTACAAAATGTGTAGCGTCAAAGTTGCCTCCTAAAAAATCCTCGAACGAAATCTGCACTGCTTCGGCTTTTTTAGGTTCAGAAACCTCCTCTTCATCTTCGATATCTAATTCAAAAGCAGGCATGAAACTAATTTCGTTCGCAGGAACGGCTGCTTCTTCAGCAAGTTCCTCCCCTTCTCCCTCTTCGTCAGGCTCTGGTTCGTTAAATTCAAGTTCGTTCGATGCTGCTATTTCATCATCAACAATTTCATCATCATTGATTTCTTCTAAATCCTCTTCTGCTTCAACAACATTTTCGACAACTGCCTCTAGTTTTGACATTGCAGGTTTCACCTCGGCCAAATGATTTTCTTCGAAAAATTGCTTCATTTTCGCTACTACTTCTGCTTGTCCAATGGTAGGTTTGGCCCCCTCAAAATGTTCTTCTACAAATTGCAAAACAGTCAGTTTTTCATATAGTTTCCTTGTTTCAATGCACAATTGATTGATGTCGGATTTGTTTTTCATCTGCAAAACTCGATGTGCAATACTAATTAAGTCGGCTTCCAATTTTTTCTTCATAACTTTTGAAATTATAGTGAGTAGGGTGTGTCTTTTTTAATAAATTTGTTTCTTTACAAAGTAATAAAAACAATTCCTTTTTAAAGGCAGAAAAATACAAAATGTTTCTCGAAAATACAGTAAATCATAAAGAACAATTTGGTTGGATCGAAGTTATATGCGGTTCAATGTTCTCGGGTAAAACCGAAGAGCTTATTCGCAGACTCAAGCGCGCGCAATTTGCTAAGCAAAAAGTAGAAATTTTTAAGCCTAGTATTGATACTCGCTATCATGATGAAATGGTGGTGTCTCACGATGCGAATGAAATTCGTTCCACGCCAGTTCCAGCGGCGGCCAATATAGCCATTTTGGCTCAAGGTTGCGATGTAGTTGGTATTGACGAAGCCCAATTTTTTGATGACGAAATCGTGAAAATTTGCAACGATTTGGCCAACCAAGGCATACGTGTGATTGTTGCAGGATTGGATATGGATTTCAAGGGAAATCCTTTTGGCCCGATGCCTGCCTTGATGGCTACCGCAGAATATGTAACCAAAGTGCACGCTGTTTGTACTCGCACAGGGAATTTGGCCAATTATAGTTTTAGAAAAACCGACAACGACAAACTTGTGATGCTTGGCGAAACCGAAGAATACGAGCCTTTGAGTCGCGCAGCTTATTTTTATGCGATGCAAAAGAGTGAGGAAAACCATAAATTAGTTGCTGAGAAAACGAACAAAAATCAAGAGTAAACCTTGAATTTATCTACTCACAATATCGAAAAAATCCTTCAAATCCAAAGTACTGAAGAGGGTTTCAATGGAACAATCGATAATGTATCTATTGATAGTCGTTCTTTGCAAAATAATGAAAAAACATTATTTTTTGCCTTAGTAGGCCCCAACAACGATGCACATATTTACATTTCATCCTTAATTGATAAAGGAGTACAAAATTTTGTCGTTACATACATTCCTGATGGATTATCAAACAAAGCTGCTTTTTTTGTTGTTGAGAATACCCTAGATTCCTTACAACAATTTGCGGCTTACCATCGAAACCTTTTTAAATTTCCTGTCATCGGATTGACGGGAAGTAACGGAAAAACAATTGTCAAGGAATGGTTAAACTTTCTTTTGAGTCCTGATTTCAACATCATTCGAAGCCCTAAAAGTTACAATTCTCAAGTTGGCGTTCCCTTATCGGTAATTGCGACCAACGAAATGCACAATCTAGGCATTTTTGAAGCGGGGATTTCCAAAATGAATGAAATGGAAAAATTAGAAACCATCATCAGACCAACTATCGGAATTTTGACCAATATCGGTTCGGCTCACGACGAAGGTTTTGACAATTTGGAGCAAAAAATCAAGGAAAAATTAAAACTTTTCAAACATTCGAAACTACTAATTTATCAAAAAAATAAAATAGTTGACTTATTTATTGCCCCAAAATTAAAATCATTTTCCTGGAGTTTCAGTGATGAATCTGCTGATGTATTTGTCGTTAAAAAAGTAATTGAAGACAAAACGATTTTGCAAATTCGCTATGAAAGAGATAATTTTGATGTGCAAATTCCTTTTCAGGATGAGGCTTCAATTGAAAATGCCATTAGCTGTTTAATGGTTTTTTTAAGTTTCAACTATGACCCGGAAACGATTCAAAATCGAATGAAATGGCTGTATCCCGTAGAAATGAGACTGAAAGTCAAAAACGGAATCAACAACTGTACAGTGATAGATGATAGTTATAGTTCGGATTTTCAGTCGCTGAAAATAGCCTTGGATTTTCTGGAAAGCCAAACTCAATTCAAAAACAAAACGATTATTCTTTCGGATATTTTCCAAAGCGGTTTGCCAAATGAAGCATTGTATTCGAAAGTTTCGCAGTTGATTACCTCTCATAAAATCGATAAGGTTATCGGTATTGGTGAGACTATTTCGGCATTCAAAAATAAATTTGACAATTGCGTAGTTTTTAAAAATACAGCTGATTTCTTTGAGTGTTTCAATACTTTGAATTTCAACAATGAAGCCATCTTAATCAAAGGAGCGAGACATTTTCAATTTGAAGAAATTGTCGCCGCCTTAGAAGAGAAAAAGCACGAAACAGCTTTAGAAATAAACCTCAATGCCATTAGTCATAACCTTAGTTTTTATAAATCAAAACTAAAACCCACAACCAAAATGATGGTAATGGTCAAAGCTTTTGGCTACGGAAGTGGCGGATTTGAAATTGCTAAACTTCTTGAACACCACAAGGTAGATTATTTGGGTGTGGCCTTCGCAGATGAAGGAATTTCATTAAAAAATGCTGGAATTACGTTGCCAATAATGGTCTTAAATCCAGAAACCACAAGTTTTTCGGCAATCATACAATATAAATTAGAGCCTGAAATATACAGTTTGAAAGGACTGAATGCTTTTCTTAAAATTGCCGAACAGCGGAATTTGAAACAGTTTCCTATTCATATCAAACTCGACACTGGAATGCATCGTTTGGGTTTTGAAGAAGAAAATATAGATGAATTGATTTCCGTTTTAAAAGATAATTCATTCGTAAGCGTCAAAAGTATTTTGTCACACATGGCTACGAGTGATGCTTTTGAATTTCGAGAATTTGCGCATTCGCAGATTGATTTATTCGAAAAATTGTCTGCAAAATTGATGATTGCATTACAAATAAGTCCTATTCGGCATATTTTAAACACTTCAGGAATTACTAATTTTCCACAAGCACAATACGATATGGTGCGCCTTGGCATTGGACTTTACGGGGTTTCCAATGATGCCGAAGAACAAAAATATTTGGAAAATGTAGGGACATTAAAATCGATCATTTCACAAATTAGAACCATTCAAGCAGGCGAAAGCGTGGGATATGGAAGACGGTTTGTTGCCAATAAGCCCACAAAAATTGCTACAATTCCTATTGGTTATGCCGATGGAATTTCGAGACATTGGGGAAATGGAGTAGGTTTTGTAACAATTAGTAGCCAAAAAGCAACCATCGTAGGTAGTATTTGTATGGATATGTTGATGGTAGATGTTACCGGAATTGGTTGTAAAGAAGGAGATTCAGTTGTTGTTTTTGGGCTAAATCCTAGCGTTTCAATGATTGCTGAGCAATTACAAACCATTCCTTATGAAATTTTGACTAGCATTTCACAACGGGTAAAACGTATTTTTTACCGAGAATAATAAAAATTTACTATTTTCGTAACTAGTTATTAATCAATAAACAAATATATTATGGGATTTTTTGCAGATTTTAAGGCTTCTTTGATGAAGGGAGACGTATTGAGTTTAGCAACTGCGGTTGTTATTGGCGGTGCTTTTGGCAAAATCGTGGGTTCGGCCGTAGATGATGTTATCATGCCTGTCGTGGGTTTGATCACTGGCGGAATCGATTTTACACAAAAATTCATCACGCTGGACGGAAATAGTTATGATAATCTAGCGGCGGCAAAGACTGCTGGCGCAGCGGTAATTACTTATGGTAATTTAGTGCAAGCAATCATTAATTTTGTCATCATTTCCTTTTTCATTTTTGTAGTTTTAAGAGCTGCTGAAAAAGCTAAAAAGAAAGAAGAAGCTGCACCTGCAGCACCTGCTGGACCAACACAAGAAGAATTGCTTACTCAAATTCGCGATTTGCTTAAAAAATGATACCGATTATGTTTTGCTTCGCCTATTCGCTATCGCTCGGGTCAATATAGTCCAATAATCCCGATTGCTATCGGGAGAACTATATTCAAACTATATCGGTATTATACAGGGAAATTATCTGATTTTTAGAGAATTACACAAAGTTTCAATTTCCGCTACATTATATATTCTAACTAAACCACGCCCAAAAGCGTGGTTCTTTTTTATAATTGTTGTAAATGTAACATTTTGTTATTTTTTGTTAACGCCCTTGTTTTTGTTTAATTATTCCTTACTTTTGTATCTCAAAAAACAAAATAAATTTAAATATAATACTATGAAACTTGCAGTTGTAGGAGCCACTGGAATGGTTGGCGAAATAATGTTAAAAATAATCGAAGAAACTAATTTTCCATACACCGAATTAATTCTTGTTGCTTCAGAAAGATCTGTTGGAAAAGTAATCGAATTTAAAGGTCAAAAACACACCGTAGTCGGATTGCAAACCGCTGTTGATATGAAAGCGGACATTGCTGTTTTTTCTGCTGGTGGTCAAACTTCAATAGACTGGGCGCCAAAATTTGCCGCTGCGGGAACAACCGTTATCGACAATTCATCAGCTTGGAGAATGGACCCCTCTAAAAAACTAATCGTTCCTGAAATCAATGCATCGGAATTGACAAAAGACGATAAAATTATTGCCAATCCAAACTGTTCAACAATACAAATGGTTTTGGCTTTGGCTCCATTACACAAAAAATACAACATCAAGCGTGTGGTGGTTTCAACTTACCAATCAATCACTGGAACTGGGGTAAAAGCTGTTCAACAATTCGAAAATGAATGTGCAGGAATTGAAGGTGATATGGTTTACAAATACAAAATCAACCGCAACTGTATCCCTCAATGCGATAGTTTCGAAGCCAATGGTTATACCAAAGAAGAAATGAAATTGTCAAATGAAACCAAAAAAATATTAGGAGATAACAGTGTTGCTGTAACTGCAACTGCCGTTCGTGTTCCTGTAGTTGGAGGTCACAGTGAAGCTGTCAATGTACAGTTCAGCAATGATTTTGATGTAAACGAAGTTCGAACGATTTTGAGTCAAACCGAAGGCATTGTCGTTCAAGATAATTTAGACACTTTCACCTATCCAATGCCAAGATATTCTGAAGGTAGAAATGAAGTGTTTGTAGGTAGAATTCGTCGTGACGAAAGCCAAGCCAATACTTTAAATATGTGGATTGTTGCCGATAACTTGAGAAAAGGAGCCGCGACAAACACCATTCAAATTGCTCAATATTTGGTTGCACATAATTTAGTGTAAACCCAATAAGTTAATTTTTTCTAATCCGATTGATTTTACTTTATAGTAAAGTCAGTCGGATTTTGTTTTCGTATCTTTTAGATAAATAACAGATATTACTTTGTACGCTATACAATTCAATAAAAATTTCAATACATTTGTAAATAACCTTTTAAAAAGTAACATATGAAAAAAACTGCTTTAGTATTTGTTTTTGCACTATTATTGAATTTTGCAAATGTTTTTGGACAAGCCAGAAAGGAATTAAATTTTGGACTAGTAGGTATTAACTACGAAATTCCTGTTAGTAGAGATATCACTATTGCTCCCGGAGTAGGAACCAGCTTAGATCTGGATTGGATCAATTTAGGGGTAAAAGGAAACTATTATTTTGATAATTTGTTTGGAATTTCAGATGATGCATGGGATGTTTATGGTGGTGCTAATGTTGGTTATTCCATTTTTAATGGAGACGAAAACGGCAAGGATACAAGCGATATGAATTTTGGTCTTCAGTTTGGAGGGCGTTATTTTTGGAATGACAAATGGGGTTTTTATGTAGAAATTGCTGGTGGAAATATTTCTGGATTATCTCCTGGAATTGGATTAACAATGAAGCTATAAAAATCATTAACAAGACAATAAAAAATGCCTAAAGTAAATTTAGGCATTTTTTTATATATCCAAAAAACCTGAAAAAAATCAAAAATCCAAAATTTAATACTATTTATAATTGCTCTAATATTCTATTTTACCAATATGTCCCATAATACGGACAATTTTAGCTTTTCGGTTGTTGATGTAGGATGATGAACTTGTTGCAGAATATTTTCTTGGATTCGGTAAAATAGCTGCAATTCCCGCAGCTTGGGTTTTGGTAAGGCTTTTGGCGTCCTTTCGATACCAATGTTGAGTTGCAGCCTGAGCTCCATAAATGCCATTCCCCATTTCTATACTATTAAGATAGACTTCCATAATGCGCTCTTTGCCCCAAATCAACTCTATTAGAACAGTAAAATACGCTTCAAGCGCTTTGCGCAAATAACTTCGGCCTTGCCAAAGAAATACATTCTTGGCCGTCTGTTGCGAAATAGTGCTCCCTCCCTTAATTCTTCGGCCTCTTTCATTGTTCTTGTACGCTTTTTGCATCGCAGTAAAATCGAAACCATTATGCGTCAAGAAAGTTCCGTCTTCACTTGCAATCACCGCTTTCTGCAGATTATTCGAAATGTTTTCGATGGGTTCCCAATCGTGACTGAAGTAATTTTCCTTTCCTGCCGATATATTTTCTATGGTTCGAATCAGCATCAATGGTGTAAATGGCACTGGCACAAATTTAAAAACCACCACAAAAAAAATAGAACTTCCAAAAAACCACATGGCTGCTTTGAATAAAAACCGTGATAGCTTATTCTTGAAGGTATCTGCGTCTTTACTGGTTGTTTTCTTTGGTTTTTTTGACGTCATTTTTGTTGCCATTCTACTATATCTGAAATTTTTATAAAAGTAAAAAAAATAGCTTCAGTTTTACAATATTAGAATTAATAATCTGCTATTAAATAGGAATAGAATTCGTATTTTTAAACCCTAAAAAATTCACGATAAACAATGAAGAAAACAGCACTTATAACCTTGACAATAATGAGTTTAAACGTAATGGCACAAAATGTAATGTCTCCAGACTTGCTTTTGAAACTAGGAAGAGTATCCCCTTTAGGTATTTCTAAAGACGGGAAAAACATTGTTTACAAAGTAGATATTCCTTCTGCCGAAGAAAATAAATCGAATTCAAAATTGTATTCTTTACCTATAAATGGCGGCAAAGCAACCGAAGTTAGCTCAACCAAAGAGTTATTGAATGACAAAAATATTTCGCCAGATGGAAAATACATTGTTTACGATGAAGTGGTAAAAATAGACAAAGTTCACGGAAAGGATTTTTACCCTGAACTGGAAAAATCCAATGTTCAAATCTATAATGGATTGGATTATCGCCACTGGGACAAATGGAATGAAGGCAAATTCAATCACGTTTTTTATAAGGAAAACAAAGAAGGTGCTGTAGGAATCGACATTTTGAAAGGAGAAAATTTCGATAGCCCACAAAAACCATTTGGCGGAGACGAAGATTATATTTGGTCGCCTGACAGTAAAAGCATTTTATACGTTTGCAAGAAAAAAGCGGGAACATCATACGCCATTAGCACTAACACAGACATTTACGAATACAATTTAGATACTAAAAAAACAATCAACCGAACCGAAGGTAACTTAGGTTATGATACCAACCCAAAATTTTCGCCGGCAGGCAATTTGTCTTGGCTGCAAATGAAACGTGACGGATACGAAGCTGATAAAAATGACATAGTTGTTAGTTTTAAAGGAATTAATATCAACTTAACGGCACATTGGGATGGGACAGTTGAGAGTTTCATATGGAGCGCCGATGGCAAAAAAGTATATTTTCAAGCTCCAATCGATGGGACACTTCAGTTATTTGAAGTAGATTTTCCTGGTCTAACTAAAAAACTACCACAGGTAGTTCAACTGACAAATGGCGATTTTGATGTTTCGGGCTTAATTGGTTTGTCTGGTGACACTGTCCTTGTTACCCGAACCGATATGAATCACGCGGCCGAAATTTATTCTTACAATCTAAAGAATAAAACCTGGCTCCAATTATCTAATGTGAACACGGCAACCTACAATTCATTGGCTTTAAGCAAAACCGAAAAAAGATATGTAACTACTACCGATGGCAAAAAAATGTTGGTTTGGGTAATTCTTCCACCCAATTTTGATGCTACAAAAAAATACCCAACCTTGCTGTATTGCCAAGGCGGACCACAATCTCCATTGACTCAATTTTATTCGTTCCGATGGAATTTCCAATTAATGGCTGCCAATGGTTATATAGTTGTAGCTCCTAATCGTCGCGGAATGCACGGTCACGGCGTAGAATGGAACGAACAAATTAGCAAAGATTGGGGTGGCCAAGTGATGGATGACTGCCTATCGGCGATTGATGATGTGGCTAAAGAAAAATATGTCGACAAAGCCCGTTTGGGTTGTGTTGGCGCAAGTTATGGTGGATATTCAGCTTTTTATCTAGCTGGAATTCATAACAACAGATTCAAAACATTTATTGCCCACGACGGTGTTTTCAATACTCAAAGTATGTTCGGCACTACCGAAGAAGTGTTCTTTAATTATTGGGATTTTGGCGGAGCCTATTGGGAAAAAGATAACGCAATGGCCCAAAAAGCATATACTAAATTCAATCCTATCAATTTTGTCAGTAAGTGGAATGCCCCAATACTAATCATCCAAGGAGGAAATGATTTTAGAGTGCCAATTGGTCAGTCACAAGAAGCATTTCAAGCAGCACAAATGCTCGGGATAAAAAGCAGATTTCTCTATTTTCCAGAAGAAAACCATTGGGTTTTAAAGCCACAAAATGCCTTAGTTTGGCATAGAGAATTTTACAAATGGTTGAAAGAAACTTTGTAGAAAACACTCATTTCGACATACAAAAAATCCCGTTTTCTTTTGGAAAACGGGATTTTTTTTTAAATATAAAGTTAGCTTCTATTCAGGATCATTCATTTTGAAAGTATCCATAAAAGCAGTGGTATAATCACCAGAGATATATCTTGGATCATCCATCAATTGTCTGTGGAACGGAATAGTAGTTTTGATTCCTTCGATAACAAATTCATCCAAAGCTCTTCTCATTTTGCTTATAGCTTCTTCACGCGTTTGAGCGGTCGTAATCAATTTTGCAATCATTGAATCGTAGTTTGGCGGAATTGTGTAACCAGAATAAACGTGTGTGTCCAAACGAACTCCATGACCTCCAGGCATATGAAGTGTAGTTATTTTTCCTGGTGATGGTCTAAATTCATTGTATGGATCTTCGGCATTGATACGACATTCGATGGCGTGCAATTGTGGTAAATAGTTTTTACCAGAAATAGGCACACCAGCAGCCACTAAAATCTGCTCGCGAATTAAATCATAATCAATAACTTGTTCCGTAATTGGGTGCTCTACTTGGATACGTGTATTCATTTCCATAAAGTAGAAATTACGATGTTTGTCAACCAAAAATTCTACGGTTCCAGCACCTTCGTATTTGATGAATTCAGCTGCTTTTACTGCTGCTTCTCCCATCTTTTTACGTAATTCGTCGGTCATAAATGGCGAGGGGGTTTCTTCAGTCAATTTTTGGTGACGTCTTTGAACCGAGCAATCTCTTTCAGAAAGATGACAAGCCTTACCAAAAGAATCACCTACAACTTGAATCTCAATATGTCTTGGTTCTTCGATAAGTTTTTCTAGATACATTCCGTCATTACCAAAAGCTGCCGCTGATTCTTGACGAGCGCCTTCCCAAGCTTTTAGCAAATCCTCTTCGGCCCAAACAGCACGCATTCCTTTTCCGCCGCCACCTGCAGTAGCTTTTAACATTACAGGATAACCCATTTCTTTAGAAAGTGCTTGTGCTTGTTCGAAAGATTCTAATAAACCGTCAGAACCTGGGACGCAAGGAACTCCTGCTGCTTTCATTGTAGCTTTGGCAGAAGCTTTATCTCCCATTCTGTCAATCATTTCAGGCGATGCTCCAATAAATTTTACACCGTGTTCTTGACATATTTTTGAAAATTTTGAATTTTCAGAAAGGAATCCATACCCAGGATGTATTGCATCTGCGTTGGTTATCTCGGCAGCAGCAATAATATTTGACATTTTCAGGTAAGATAAATTGCTTGGTGGTGGTCCTATACAAACCGCTTCGTCAGCAAATTTTACGTGCAAACTATCCGCATCCGCTGTAGAGTAAACAGCTACCGTTTTGATACCCATTTCTCGACAGGTTCTAATGATGCGAAGAGCAATTTCCCCTCTATTTGCAATTAATATTTTTTTAAACATAATCTTTTATTAGATATTAGACAAAGGTCCATTAGACATTAAATTATGAAGTGAGAATACATCTTCTAACTTCTAACTTCTAATTTCTAACTTTTTATGATGGATCTACTAAAAACAAAGGTTGATCGTATTCCACTGGCGACATGTCGTCAACTAAAATCTTAACGATTTTTCCAGAAACTTCAGATTCAATTTCATTAAATAACTTCATTGCCTCCACTACACAAAGAACATCACCTTTTGCTATAGTACTTCCAACTTCTACAAACAAAGGTTTGTCTGGAGATGGTTTTCTATAAAACGTACCAATCATAGGTGATTTTACTGTGATATAATTTGAGTTTTCAACTGCTGGAGCTGCAGGAGTAGCCTCAACTGGAGCGATTTGCTGAGGAACTGCAACTGGTTGTAGTGCAGCTTGAGCCGGCATTTGAACAAATGTAGCTTCTGATACATTTCCTTCTAGAGTTGTTCTAATGGTGATTTTCACATCATCCATTTCTAATTTAACTTCGGCAACACCTGAATTTGCAACGAATTTGATTAGATTTTGAATTTCTTTTAAATCCATAATTACTTGTTTTAGTTTAATTTTATTTTTTATCGTAAGCCCATTTTAGATAAATCGATCCCCAAGAGAATCCGCCGCCGAAAGCTGCAAATATAACTGTATCTCCTTTTTTAAACAAATGTTCAAAATCACTTAGAACTAAAGGAAGAGTTGCCGAAGTTGTGTTTCCGTATCTCTCGATGTTCATCAATACTTTTGAATCTTCTAAATTCATTCTGCTAGAGATCGCATCAATAATTCTTTTGTTAGCTTGGTGTGGTACTAGCCAGGCAACATCTTCATTAGTCAAATTATTTCGCTGCATAATCAAGTCACAAGCATCAGACATATTGGTTACAGCATACTTAAAAACTGTTTTTCCGTCTTGAATAATATTGTGTTGGTTAGCCATAACTGTCTGTTCTGACGCTGGAAAAAGTGAACCTCCCGCTGTCATTTTCAGATATTCTCTGCCTGTTCCATCAGTTCTAAGATATTCATCTTGCAATCCTAAGCCTTCGTAATTAGGTTCGAATAAAGCGGCTCCAGCTCCATCTCCAAAAATTATACAAGTTGCTCTATCGGTGTAATCAACAATAGAAGACATTTTGTCTGCTCCTATTAATAATACTTTTTTATATCTTCCAGATTCTATGTATGCTGCAGCTGTAGACATACCGTATAAAAAACTTGAACAAGCTGATTGCAAATCATAAGCAAATGCATTTGTAGCTCCAATTTCGGTGGCAACGTAAGCCCCAGTCGATGCAACGGGCATATCAGCTGTTGCTGTCGCTAAAAGGACTAAATCTATTTCAAGAGGGTCTATATTTGATTTTTTAATGAGGTCTAAAGCGGCATTTATCGCCAAAAAAGAAGTTCCTTTAGTATCATCTTTTAAAATTCTTCTTTCTTTTATTCCAGTTCTTGAAGTAATCCACTCATCATTGGTGTCAACTAAGGTTTCTAGAATTTTGTTTGTCAGCACGTAGTCTGGAACATAAGCTCCAACAGCTGTGATTGCGGCTGTAATTTTATTCATTATATTCTATTTTTCTAGCCAAATGCTATTATTTAAATAAATTTCTAAAGGACTCGAAAATTACAATTTTTTTTTTAATCCTTCTTGTTTTAATAGTTCTAATTTAACAGAAATTATAAACAACAAAAAAAACTCCCACAAAGTGAGAGTTTAGATATCATTTACAAAAATGTATTAAGCAACAGCTACAGATTTATCTATAACAACCTGCCCTCTATAATACATTTTCCCTTCGTGCCAGTAAGCTCTGTGGTATAAATGTGCTTCTCCTGTAATTGGACAAGTTGCGATTTGAGCTACAGTAGCCTTGTAATGTGTTCTTCTTTTATCTCTTCTTGTTTTGGAGATTTTTCTCTTAGGATGTGCCATTTTACTATATTATTTATCCGTTAATAGTTGCTTTAATTTGTCCCAACGTGGGTCAATATTTTCTTCTTTTTGTTCTTTTTTATTCTCTTTCTTTAGTTCTTTTATTGTCAATTCCTTCAGTTTTGCCAAAGCTTCAGTATTTAAACTTCCATCTTTAACCCCTGGATGAATCCGTCTTAGAGGCACTGATAGCACAATCATTTCATAAATATATTGTGAAATATCTACTTGAAACTCTCCGTGTGGCAAAATAAGCAACTCTTCATTGTCATTATTAAAAGCATCTCCAAAACGAACAATCAATTTCATTTTACCTTTAATTGGCAAATCAAATTCTTCGTTTGTCATATCGCAAGGCACATTTACTGTCCCTTGATGCTTGAAAGCCAACTCTAGTAGAGTACTTTTTTTCTCTAAAACTACATTTACTTTGATGTCTGAATTATTAAATTCGTGATAATCAAAGATTTCAAAGAACGCATTATCTATTTGATATTCAAAATGATGTTTCCCTAGCTTTAATCCTATAAAAGGAATTAAATATTCTTTCGTCTTGTTCATTTCAACAACAATTTTCCCGAAACTTCGGGAGTGCAAAGATATAAAATTATTGGAAATCTAATAATCTTATTTATCTTTTTTTATTTATATCTATTTTTCTTTTGTTTTCAGCGGTTTTTGGCTGATTTCAGCGTACTCATTTCTAGAATTAAAAACATCAATGGCCAAATAAACAGCTTCTTTGAACGAATTATAATCAGCTATGCCTTTTCCAGCGATGTCATACGCTGTTCCGTGATCTGGTGAAGTTCTAATTTTATTTAACCCTGCTGTATAATTTACTCCGTTCCCAAAAGACAATGTTTTGAAAGGAATTAACCCTTGATCATGATAAGTCGCGATAACTGCGTCATATTTATCATATTGATTACTTCCGAAAAACCCGTCGGCAGCAAATGGACCAAAAACCAATGTTCCTTTCTCGAATATTTTTTTTAATGCAGGTTTTAAAACAGTATCGTCTTCTTTACCAATTACACCGCCATCTCCGCAATGAGGATTCAATCCTAAAACGGCAATTTTCGGCTTGTTGATACTAAAATCTTGAATGACAGTCTGTTTTATCGTTTCAATTTTCTTAATAATCAATTCTTCGGTAAGATGAGAAGCAACATCGTTCAACGGGATATGATCCGTAAGCAAACCTACTCTCAAACTGTCTTGAACCATCAACATTAAAGCATTGCCTTCCAATTCCTGATCAAGATAATCGGTATGACCTGGAAATTTAAAATTGTCAGCTTGAATGTTGTACTTATTTATAGGAGCAGTCACCAATACATCTATCAAACCTTCTTTCAACGCCTTGGTCGCAGCAACAAAAGATTTAATCGCGTATTTTCCAACATTTTCATCATTAACCCCAAAATTGATATCTACGCCTTCCTGCCAAACATTCAGCACATTGATTTTTCCTAAAACGATTTGGTCTAACCTATCTATTCCGTGAAGTACGGCTGTAGATTCGAGCGTCTTTTTTATAAAGGAAAGAATTTTTACATTGGCAAAGATCACCGGAGTACACAATTCTAACATTCGAGAATCTTCGAATGTTTTTAGAATAATTTCGCTTCCAATACCGTTTAAATCTCCAATCGAAATTCCAACGATTATATTTTCTGCTTTTTTTATCATGAGATCAGGTATTTATTGCTAATTTTGAAGTGCAAATTTAGTAAAATAAAATAAGAAATGTTTACAGGAATTATAGAATCACTTGGCAAGGTCCAAGAAATAAAAAAAGACAAAGACAACGTTCATATTACCATTGAATCCTTAATCACTGATGAACTTAAGATTGACCAAAGCGTTGCTCATAATGGCATTTGTATGACGATTGTGTCTATCAATAAAAACCTTTACACGGTAACTGCCATTGCTGAAACCATAAAAAAAACAAATTTATCGCAGCTTAAAGTAGGTGATAGCGTTAATCTAGAGAGAGCAATGCGATTAGGGGATCGACTCGATGGCCATATTGTTCAGGGACATGTAGACCAAGTTGCTACTTGCATTGTTGCCAATGAAACTAACGGAAGTTGGTTTTATACATTTGAATATGACGATGCTATTGGCAATATCACTATCGAGAAAGGATCCATAACAGTAAATGGAGTAAGCTTAACAGTTGTAGATTCAAGAAAAAACCAGTTTAGTGTTGCTATTATCCCTTATACTTATGAGCACACTAATTTTAATTCTTTTGAAAATGGCACTAAGGTAAATCTTGAATTCGATTTGATAGGCAAGTATATTTCAAAATTGTATTCGAATAAATAAGAAATGAATTAACCAAAAAAAAACTCCAATTTAACTTGGAGTTTTTGTTTTTATATTGTGATTGTAAATAATGTAAATTCCGAAAAGTATTGCAATTGCAACTAAAATTAAAATACTATCATCTATAGGTAAACCTGGTGGTGGGGGGGGGCTTTTAAAATTTGGTGGTGGGGGCGTTGGTCCTGCAAATAGAACAATACTACCCAAAAGGAATAGCGCTGTTATAAAAAACTTATTTGCAATAATTTTCATATTTATTTAAAAAATAAATCGTTCTTATAGAAAAAGGATACTCTAAAATTATTAGATAACTTGATTTCCATAAAATAGTGTAAGCAAAGTTATTTTTATTTACCAATAAAACAATAATTCAATCGTTAAAAGCACTATTTTTAACGATTAAATACAATGATTTAACATTTGAATAAAAAAAACCTACAAAACTATCGATTCTGCAGGGTTTTATGTGGTCCCACTTGGAATCGAACCAAGCACCTACTGATTATGAGTCAGTTGCTCTAACCGAATGAGCTATAGGAATATAGGACGTTTTAAAAGCCTTACACTGATTGTACAAACTATGCGCAAACCAAAACCTGGTTTTAAAATAGGTTTGTTATACTTGAGCCAAATATATTACTTTTTCCAAAAGAAAAAAAAGAAAAAAAAGAAAGCCATTCAAATTGAGGAAATAATGAACGAGAATGGAAGGAGGCACGACTGACTGGGAGTGAATTATGAACTCTAAATTTGCTTTATTTTTTATCTTTCAGGAAATGGTCATCGTTAGGAATAACACCCAGCAGCACCGCAAAAAAATATGGAATTTTTATGGAATATTTTTTGAGGAGCAAGGTGCGGTGTTGCGGCAAATGACTAGCTACACTAGACCGAGAGTGAAACGTAGCTTTTGCGAAGTGGAAAGAAGGGATAGTAGCGTGAAACGTTGGGGAAAAAATAAAAGTCAGCGAAGCGTTCCTTGATTTAATGCAAAGTGCTAACGGAGCAAACCCCAATAGCTAGTCATAGGAGCAACCGCTGAATCAACAAAGGGCGAAAGACAATAATACTGCTGAAATGTAGTGCAACGGAATGAAGCTGTATGTTGGATTTATTAGCCCTGACGAATGAATTGAGAGAGCGTGTGAAGACTGGGAATGCAGAAAACAAAAAAGAGCTGCTATTTTTCTTAGCTGCTCTTATTTTGGGTTCAAATGGTCTGTGGAATGGAAGGAAGAATGACTGACTGGAACAGCCCAGCGGAACTAAGCAAACGAGAGGAAAGAGACCGCTTGATTGCCCTTTAATACTTAATTAAAACATCAGTTAAAATCTTTAATTCGTAATAATGTACTATAATTAGAATATGAAAGAATATTTGACTTAAAAAACATTTCACCAGATAAAACATCTGCACTTTGCATATAAATTATAGAACCTAGTTGATTCCAATTATTATTTAAACTTCTGTATCTAACATAATAATGTTTTAGAGACAATGAAGTATTATTATTCTTAATAGCTGTTAATATTTCTTCGGAATTATTATTAAAATTAATATAATGTATTGTATTATTAGCTAAGCCAGATGAAAAAACTAAATCATTATTGTATTGATTCCAAGTATTACTTGCTAGATTATACTGAAAAGTTTTAATAAAAACAGGTCTCGAAGTATTATTACCTAAACTAGTATTCCAAAATCCTGTTGATATACCAATTTTTAAACCATTATTTGAAATACAAAATTGCGAACCCCAAGCTAATGGAGTCGGCCCTTCAATAAACCCCCCAACTTGAGTCAATGTTGAACCATTGTAATTGTAAACAGCTGTTCTACCATTTAAACCTCCAGAGACATCTAGTGTCTGGTTACTGTTTGAAACCATGATATAATCTCCATTTTGATTTATTCTGCATTGTCCTCCCCTTATACCCGTCAAAGGGTATTGATTAACATTCCAAGAATTACTATTATTGGTATAAATAATTAAATCCGAATAGTTTGTAGTATAAGGATAATTACCTTTCATAGCAATAATTAGATTGCCAGATTCATTCATTTCATGTGAATCACCAATTGGATTTAAAATTGTAGAATTTAACACCCAGTTATTATTAATTAAATTATATATCTTAAATGAAAAATCTGTTAAATTTGATTCCTTTTGTGTGAAAAATATTTTTGTACCATCACCATTTATGCCAATTACATTACCTAAACTTTGATTTGCATAAGTCCCAATAAAATCTTGTCCAATTTTTTCAAAAACACCATTTTCATACTTTACAATCCAGACTTTTCCAACGTTACTTAAACTAGTTTGAAAATTAGAATTATATATATCATAAGATGCATTTGAAAAAATAAAATATTTTCCATTATTACTTAATCTATGAATTATAACTCCATCAGTACCCTCCTGGCTAGATAAAAAGGTAAATTCTGAATCACTATAACTTGCATTACTCCCAATTGTTACATTTGATGAGCCAGCAGGCCCTTGTGGTCCAGTTTCTCCATTACAAACATATTTTGTTTGTGATACATTTACTTCGTTTGCATCTAAGACTCCATTTAAGTTTGAATCCAAACCTACTTCTATTTTTGTACCTCCGTTTACACAATTTGTTCCTGCCAGTTCAATGGTTGTTTTTATTAATGAATTACTTCCATTACTACCAGCTGTTCCTTTTAGCGAATCCAAGTATTGTTGTAAAGTTCCAGTATTTCCAGCATCCAACCATATTTGATAAGCTGACTTACCAACAGCACCTGGAGTGCCAGCTGTTCCTTTTAGCGAATCCAAGTATTGTTGCAATGTTCCTGTATTTCCAGCATCCAACCATATTTGATAAGCTGACTTACCAACAGCCCCTGGAGTACCAGCTGTTCCTTTTAGCGAATCCAAGTATTGTTGTAAAGTTCCAGTATTTCCAGCATCCAACCATATTTGATAAGCTGACTTACCAACAGCACCTGGAGTGCCAGCTGTTCCTTTTAGCGAATCCAAGTATTGTTGCAATGTTCCTGTATTTCCAGCATCCAACCAAACTTGATACGCTGACTTTCCAACAGCACCTGGTGTACCAGGAGTTCCTGAATTAGCTGCGTAATAAGCATATGGAACAGATGTAAAAGGTTGATTACTTATTTCCAAAAAACCTGAGCAATTTCCTGTGGTGTCTAATTCCACAGCAAGATTTTTTGGATTACCATCCCAATTAATAGTACCAAAATTCAGCGTTGTACCTCCTGTTTTTGTTCCTGTGCCAATTATTAGATTAACCATTCCAAATTCATCTGTGGTAGCAGCTATTGTTTCCTGATATTCTAGAAGAGATGCTCCTTTTAAAATTTTAAAGCGCAAGCAAATGTTTTTGTTTACTAATGGAGCTCTTGAGTTATCAGCTCCTGGCAATTCTTCTCCTTGTGGATTTAATATTACTGCCTGATACGTAATTCCGTTTTGAGCGTTTGAGAATAATGCGAAAAACAGTAAAAATAAAATGTATATTTTTTTCATATTAATTTTTAATTAAAGGCATAATGAACGCCAAATTGTAATTGGTTGGTGCTAAATGATAATTTTTGGTCTGTAGCATTGGTCGGGTTAAGTCCGAAGCAATAGTTATATCCTAGACTTATGAATCCATCAGAAGAAAGATTGTATTTTATTTGAACCCCTATTGAAGGAGTAACTAATAACCCTGAGAATTCTTTTTCATCGGTCAAGTCATAATAAGTTCCATTAATACTTTGTTTGCCACTTACTATTGTTGCCATATTTAAGCCCAATTTAGGTAGAATATCAAAATTACCTCTGTCAACAATAGAGTACATTAAACCTCCTTGCAAACCGAGATATTGAGTTTCCCAGGAATAACTATTTGCTGAATTGCCACCTGTGTTGTTATATTCATTTAAAGCTAAACCTAATGAATAGCTAAATTTTTCATTTTCGAAAGGCTGTATGTATCCTACTTCATAAAAATTACCAGTTCCATTTTTTAAATTAGAATTAGTATTGCCGGATGAATTCTTAAAATTATAAGTAGTGAAATTTTTTCCAGTGGAAAAATAAACCTCTTGGGCTTGAGCTGTTGCCAGCCAACAAAATACTGCAATTAAATAAAATAAATTTTTCATTCTTGTTTTAAAATTTGTGAATAATAAGTGTAGTTGGGAGCTGTTAATCGAGCCAAATAATTACTAGACGGTAATTGGACCAAATCAATAGTTAGGAGAGTCTCAGACGCCATTTTTTCTTCTTTAAAAACCAATCTTCCTCGAATATCAAATACCTCAATTAGTATTTTGTCTTTAACGGGTATAGAAAACTGAAAATTTATAGCAGTTACAAAAGGGTTGGGATAAGTGATGGTAGAAATGGCAGTGATTATATTGTTATTGACATATTTTTTCCAATTACTTTGTTGGAATCCCTGTCCAACTGTATGCCCATTTGTATTGTTACCAATTGCGCTTTGTTGTCCAATAGACTGGCTCACGAGCATTCCATTAGCAATCTCAACACTTTTTCCTTGAGAAGAAAGCATCTGGTGATGGAGTGTTTGTCCGTAAATAAAGGTGTTCAAGCATAAAAACATAAGTACTGTATATCTCATAATTTTTTATATTGTTGGTATTACGGCTACTCGAGAATATTAAAGCTGCTGAATTGATATAGAAACAATTATTCAGTACAATTTTAGCCTTTTACACTGCATTCAAAATGCAGCGGGCAAACTTTAATCAAAATGAACTTTCTATTCATGAAACGAGCTTGATTTCAAGTTAATGACCAAAATTATAGTAAGAGATTATTCTTTCCTTACGGGAAACCTCATTTGGACAAAATAATTTTTTACAAATGTAAATTAAAAACAGTTGTAAACAATCTGATTTTTACAATCACATATTTTTAATCGGTTGAAAGTAATTTTCCAGTATGGAAAAGAGAGTAAGAAAGTCAGAAATGGATCAAGAAATCTTGCTTCTTGGTCAGCGTATCCTTGAGATCATCAAAGAGAAAAACTTTAAGACTAGAGAAGTGGCGCATGATGCTGATATGGACGTTGAGAACCTTAGGAAGTACATTAAGGGCAAGCTGTCCTTTTATAGTTTTCAATTTTAAAAGCCTTTAAAAGATTGTACAAGCTTGTTAGTTGGTTTAGAGGGCTTAATTTTAATAATATCCTTTACCTTCAACACAATGTCTTATGCCTCCTCTAGGGTTTTCCATATCGCCTTTGTATCTTGGTATAATGTGACAATGGAAGTGCATAACAGTTTGACCAGCATCTTCTCCACAATTCATTCCTATGTTGTACCCTGAAGGAGAATGTTGTTTTTCAACCTCTTTTTTACCGCATTTAATAGCTATATTAAGGTCGTTTTTCTCCATTTCATCTAGACTAAAGTAATCATGTTTTAAGGCTTTAGAAATGATTAAAAGATGTCCAGGAGAAACAGGAAACCTATCATAGATTGCAAAGAAATAGTCTGTTTCAAAAACATAGTGCTGTGGATCTATCTGTTGAAAAACACTCATCTGTTGTTCAGTTTGGTTATTAATCTTTTAAAGAAGGGATCTGTTTCTCTGTTGTAATGTGGAGAGTTCTCCCAATAATTGTTCTTGAGGACAATCTTTGCGTTATCATAATGATATAGCATTGACTTATTCCTTTTAATAGGGTTGTCTCCTAGTGCATCAGCAATTTTCTTTTTCCAGGGATGATTGCTTCCCATGATATTCTCATTACGTGCTACCAGCTTCTCAAAGTAGTGCTTTCCTATTAATGCATCATTTTTGTTCATGTTGCAGATGCTATGACTCAACACAAGGTTCCATATTTCATCATGTTGGATGAATTGCCTTGGTAAAACATGATCCACATGAACATCTTTATCCCCAATCCTTTCACCGCAATAGAAACACGTGTTTCCCTGATATCCTTGTAAGAATGGAATGTTGCCTGTAATATTAGTCCTGGTGTAACTATTCGCCAGGTAAACATCTCTAACATCATTAGACAGCTTAAAATCACCATGAGCTAAGGAGAAAGCTCCTTCTAATAAGCTCCATCTTGCATCAAGTTCATCTGTGAGCTCTTGTTTCGATGTTTCATTGATTTGGAAGGTAGCATCATGCAAATAGAGCTTTTTCCCAAAATCAAAGTGGTAGAACTTCTCCCCAACAATATCTTTATCTGTTCCAATGGTCTGAAACCTTGGCACAACATCATTAAAAGCTTCAGTACCTACTGAATAAACTGCTCTCTCAAAATCAATCAATCCTTTGTTTAGAGAATCAATAATCCTCTCCATTTTGGTTTTCCTGGATGGATTGCTTTGTTGTGGGTTGTAGTTTGTTTTCAGCCTCTCAATGTAGTTGTCTAAATAGATTTTAGATAGATGATCCCATTCTACAGCCTCTTTATCTTGAGAAGCTAATTCAAGAATGGTTTTGCCTAATGCAATCTTGTAAGTGGCTTGATTTAAGCCATAAAGCACTATTCCTTTCCAATAGTCTACATCTTCAAATTTATCCATTAGCTATCCTCTATTGATGTGTTAGATTATTACAAACATAAGAATATTTTGTCTTATTAATAAGAATGCTCTTGTTTCTGTTTGAGGGGTAGTACTCCAGGTGAATTATTTGAGACAGGTTTGTTAGTGGGAGTGATCAAGCTATTCACACATTGGTCAAAATAACCATGTCGGTTAGAAATTTTGCGAAATAATATTTATCGTTATAGCCAAATGCACCCAAAATCACCTACAGAAAGCTATATTTATTTACTTATGCCTTCCAACTTTACATTATTGCTTTTACAGGATAATATAGAGTTGATGTGCATACTGCTTTAAAGCAACATATTGATAACTTTACTAGATAATGATTGATTCTGGATCACACTTCAAGATTTAGTTTCATTACATTATAAAGGTGCTTATTCTCAATAAATATTGTTAAAAGTAATCTATATTTAAAGAATAAATAAAATTGAATTGATTATCAGTATTTTAAATAATATTTTATAATCTTTTTATTCAAAATATATCAAATAATGAATTATTTTTATATCTTTGTAGACTAAAAATACATACAAATGGGAGTAGTTGTAAAGCGTTATAAGGATACAAAATTAAAGGAACTTGTTGATACTGAAACAGGAGAGATTATTGATACTAGTGAATTAGGTTTAATACAAAGAGCAAGCACAGGCGAGATTAGCATTAGTAGTAAGACATATGCTTATCTTGATACAAATGTCTTATCAAATCTAATTAAGATTGGGATTAAACAAGTGGATTTAGCACTGCTTATTACGCTTTCAAGTAATTTACTTATTGGGTGTAATGTTTGCATGAAAGATGAAAATGACCCTCATACTACCTCAAGTATAGCTAAATTGATTGGAAACTCTGACCAAGCAGTGAAAATCAAATTAAATAGATTGTTAAAGTTAAAAGCTCTACATTATGGAATATTGAAAGAAAACAAAAGGTTAGGGAAAGTGTACATAATAAATCCTCACATTATTAGGAAGGGGCTTAAATTTAAAGCTTCCTTAGGTATTATTTTTATGTAGCGTATTAAACTACATCTTAATAACATGCTGATGCATCGCATCTAGCACGTCCACTTCGAATGAATCAAGGTAGATGTTAGTTATCTTGTTCCCGTATTCATGTCCTAGAGACTCAGCCACTAATTCATTGGAATAACCCATTCGCTTAGCTATGGTGGCAAATGAATGTCTGGATGTGTAAGTCTGTATAGAATTCAACAACCCACATTCAGCCGAAAGCTTCTTCAAATATTTATTGGTGGTCTTGATGCATTGCTGAATGATTCTTTTAGCTCTAATGCTGTCTTCTGTAACACCATTTGGAATAATTGGCAGTAGATAATTACTCCCAGGAGCACGCATCTGATTTATTATAGATTCTGCCTCAGGAAACAGCTTTACACTATAGTTTTTGTGTGTTTTTCTTCGCTTGTATTCAATCCTTCCATCGATGATGTTTGAATGCTTTAAATAAGCTAGATCGGTGAAAGAGATTCCACGCAAAAAGAAGCTCAACATGAAGTAATTTAAAGACTTCCAACAGGTTGAATTCTTCTCTACGTGAATTTGTAATAGCTTGGCAATATCATCCTTTAAAATAGCTCTTTTTGCTGTCTTTTCACTCTTGATACTGATGTCATGGAATGGATAAAATGACCTATCAACCACCTTCATCTTAATAGCCTTATTGTAGATAGCTCGAATGGATCTAAAATAGTTTGACACGCTGTTTATTTTGAGTCCTGAGGTGGTCAAATGATAGCTAAATTGGTCTAAGAGCTTGTAATTAACCTCTTCGAAAGAAACATCCTTCCCACAATAAGTAATAAGTCTGTTTACTGCAGTTTGATAGACCAATGCATTCCCCACTCTGTTAGCTTCCATCATTTGCTGAATTATTTTATCAGCAAATACTTGGAAAGTTTCAGGAGCTTCATCTTGTGGCTTTCCAGAGAGCATTGCTTTGAGCTTCTCAATCGAAAATTCATCATCAAGAGTAAGAATAGCTTGTTCGATTTTGAAATAGTGCTTTGAGAGTTTGATGTTAAGAAGTTTGGAGTTTGGGTGTGACTTTACCACTTGTCCCTTTTTTTCATCCCAATAATTCTGTTGGAGCGATACACCAGAATTAAAGGTGTACACTTTCTTAAAATCAGTTATTCTAAAGATGATGTTGAATGTACCATCAGATTTTGCTCTTCGAAGGTCTAAAAGCGTCTTAATATTTGCCATAAAAGATGATTTATGGTCTTGGTCTGCCATTTTGTGCAAACTATGTGCAAACTATTAAAACAAAAAAGACCTCACAGGATTGTGAAGTCTTTAAATTGTTGTGGTCCCACTTGGAATCGAACCAAGCACCTACTGATTATGAGTCAGTTGCTCTAACCGAATGAGCTATAGGACCATTTATGCGGTTGCAAAAATAGTACTATTTTATATTTATTGCAACTATTTTTGAAGTAGATTGTTTAATCCTTCAAATAAATAGTTTTTTAAAATTGGAACCGATTGATTATTAGATTTTTTCTACCTCAAAAAAAAGAGAGAAATTATCTAATTTCTTGGCATAACTCAATCAAAACGCCATTTGTGCTTTTTGGATGCAAAAAAACAACTAATTTGTTATCCGCTCCTTTTTTTGGAATTTCATTCAAAACGACAAAGCCTTCATTTTTTAATCGAATCACTTCTGAAAAAATGTCCTCTACATCAAAAGCAATGTGGTGAATTCCTTCTCCTTTTTTTGCAATAAACTTTGCAATAGGGCTTTCGGGATTTGTTGCTTCAAGAAGTTCAATTTTATTTGGACCACAAAAAAAAAAGCTGTCTTTACACCCTCAGATGCCACCTCTTCTTCTTTGTATGCAGGCGCTCCAAATAATTTTTCGTAAATTTTTGAAGTCTCGTTTAAATTGGAAACTGCAATTCCAATATGTTCAATTTTTCTCATTATTTGATTTTTTAGGCCCGTAGTTAAATTTGCATAAACTATATGTAAATATAAATAAAATTAAAGCTTAGATAAAGCATTTTAATCGCTAAAAATCTAAACTTTAATGTATAAATCTTTTACGGCTGAAAAAATTTGTATTTTTGCACCATGGAAACAAATAGACAGAAAAAAATAGGAGGCGTTATTCAAAAAGATTTGGTCGACATCCTTCAAGGTGAAGTGAGAAAAAACGGAGTGACCAATTTGATCATATCGGTATCTAAGGTAAGCGTAACCACCGACTTATCGGTGGCGACCGTATATCTAAGCATCTTTCCACAAGAAAAAGCACAAGAAACTCTAGTAGGAATAAAAGCTAATTCTAAATTAATCAAACACGATTTGTCTCAACGCGTGCGCCTGCAATTGCGTAAAGTTCCGAATTTAGTTTTCTTTTTAGATGACTCATTAGATTATATTGAAAAAATAGATAATGCACTTTCAAACAAAGAAAATCCAATTGAAAACCGCGATCTTTTAGACAAACGCAGATTTCAATAAAAATTGAATTTCTCCTTATACATAGCCAAACGTTATATTTTTAGTAGCAGTAAAAACAACGCTATCAATATCATCAATCGAATTGCCAGTATGGGAATCATCGTGGGCGCGATGGCTTTATTTGTTGTTTTATCTGTCTTTAGCGGATTGAAAGTTTTTAGCCTTTCGTTTTCTAATGATATTGATCCCGATTTAAAAGCAACAAGCACATTAGGAAAATCTTTTCTCATCTCTCCAGCCCAAGAAACCGAAATAAAGAACATCGAAGGCATTGCTTCTTATAGCAAAATAATAGAAGAGCGCGTTTTATTTACTTTCGATGGCAAACAAGAAGTTACTTATCTGAAAGGAGTAGACGCCGATTACAACAAAGTAAGCACCATAAAAAAAACTCTTTATAATGGTGAATGGCTAAAAACGAACACTTACGAAGTAGTTGTAGGTTATGGAATTGCAAATACCTTTTCGATGGGATTGCTGGATTACAACAATTCACTCGAAGTTTTAGTTCCAAAACCCGGAAAAGGCGCTATCGAAAATCCAGAAGATGCCTTTAATGAAATAGCCGTTATCCCTGTTGGTATTTATGCCATCAGCGAAGATTTGGATTCTAAATATGTTTTTGCCGATTTAGGTTTGGCCCAAGAATTATTAGAATACAAACCCAACCAGATTTCAGGACTAGAAATCAAAATGGTAAAAGATGCCGATGAAAAAGCTATTATCAGTAAACTTCAAACCATTTTCAAAAACAAAATCACTGTTAAAAATAGGGCTCAACTCAACGAATCTCTGTACAAAATGTTGAATACCGAAAATCTTGCAGTTTATTTGATTTTTACTTTGGTGATTGTAATCGCGCTTTTCAATCTCATTGGTGCTTTGATAATGATGATTTTGGATAAAAAAGCAAATTTGAAAACCTTATTAAACCTAGGAACAGAAATCAAGGATTTACGTAAAATATTTCTGTTGCAAGGCACCTTATTGAGTGCTTTTGGCGGAATTATTGGCTTAGTCTTAGGAATTGCAATTGTGTTATTACAACAACACTTCGAATTGATAATGATTACACCAACTCTAGCATATCCTGTAGTTTTTTCTATCGAAAATGTATTGATTGTCTTGGCAACTATCATCACTCTTGGCTTCATCGCTTCATTAATTGCAAGTAGCCGAGTGAGTACTAAGTTATTAGATTAGCCGACTTGGAATCATTTTTATACCACCTCATACCCTGAATACGCCTCTTCAATCTCATTCAAATGAGCAAATAATTCTTCTGGTTTGTCGAGAGTTACTAGCTTTTGTCTAAAGGTTTTAAACGAATGAATTCCTTTAAAATAATTAGTGTAATGCGGGCGGGTTTCTACAATTCCGAGTCGTTCCCCTTTCCAATCCATTGCCCAGGTTAGGTGATTGCGAACGGCTTCCACTCTATCGGCAACTGTTGGTTTTGCTAAATGTTCTCCTGTATTGAAGTAATGTTTGATTTCATTGAAAATCCAAGGATAACCAATAGCAGCACGACCAATCATAATTCCGTCGATACCGTATTCATTTTTATATTGCAATGCTTTTTCAGGTGAATCGATATCACCATTTCCGAAAATAGGCATCGTAATTCTGGGATTATTTTTCACTCGGGCAATGTGTGACCAATCCGAATGACCTTTGTACATTTGAGCACGAGTTCTGGCGTGAATGCTCAAGGCAGCAACACCAATGTCCTGCAAACGCTCAGCAACCTCATCGATATTGATAGAAGTATCGTCCCAACCCAAACGTGTTTTTACAGTAACAGGTAAATGTGTGCTATCGATAACAGCTTGCGTCAAGCGAATCATTAAATCGACATCTTTCAGAACTCCTGCTCCTGCTCCTTTGCAAACGACTTTCTTAACAGGACAACCGAAATTAATATCAATAATATCCGGATTTACCGTAGAAACTATTTTAGAACTGAGCGCCATCGCTTCTTCATCTCCGCCAAAAATCTGAATTCCAACTGGGCGTTCGTAATCGAAAATATCTAGTTTCATTCGGCTTTTGATGGCGTCGCGAATTAATCCCTCAGAGGAAATAAACTCGGAATACATCAAGTCGGCTCCGTGTTGCTTGCATAATCTTCGAAATGGCGGATCGCTCACATCTTCCATAGGTGCAAGAAGTAACGGAAAA
Source organism: Flavobacterium sp. (assembly GCF_044348915.1). GTDB lineage: Bacteria > Bacteroidota > Bacteroidia > Flavobacteriales > Flavobacteriaceae > Flavobacterium. The sequence continues at coordinate 33,190 of NZ_JBIKRX010000011.1, forward strand.
TCAGGAAGTTCTATGTTGCCAATCTTTATCAAGAGAATATTTTTTGCAAAGATAGATTTTTTAGATGAAAAGACGATAACACAACTATAAACCGAGTAGTTTGTTATGGATGGACTTTGAAACTGCTGAATTTAAACTATATTTGCAGATTAATTGCGTGAGGGATAGCAGCGGCATCCTTTTGTGGAGCGATAGCGCAACAAAAGATATAGCGGATAGCCCGACCCTTGTGGTCACGCCAAAAAAATTGACACAAACAAAGAATGAAAAACATACGAAATTTTTGCATTATTGCACACATTGATCACGGAAAAAGCACCCTAGCCGACAGACTTCTTGGCGCTACACAAACCGTTACGGCTCGTGAGGAAAAAGCCCAATTGCTAGACAATATGGACCTGGAACGCGAACGTGGGATTACCATAAAAAGTCACGCCATCCAGATGGAATATACTTACAAAGGTGAGGATTATATCCTGAATTTGATTGATACTCCGGGACACGTGGATTTTTCGTATGAAGTTTCCCGTTCAATTGCGGCTTGTGAAGGAGCGCTTTTGATTGTTGATGCCGCTCAAAGTATTCAGGCACAAACGATTTCGAATTTATATTTGGCTCTTGAAAATGATTTAGAAATTATTCCAGTTTTGAATAAAGTAGATTTGCCAAGTGCTAATCCTGATGAAGTTAGCGATGACATTGTTGATTTATTGGGTTGCAAACTAGATGAAATTATTCACGCTTCTGGTAAAACAGGTTTGGGTGTTGAGAATATTTTGGCAGCCATTATCGAAAGAATTCCTCCTCCAAAAGGGAATATTGACGAGCCTTTACAAGCCTTGATTTTTGATTCGCATTACAATCCGTTTCGTGGTATTGAAGTAATTTTCCGTGTGAAAAATGGACAAATCAAGAAAGGTCAGAAAATAAAATTTATGGCCACCGACAATGAATATTTTGCTGACGAAGTTGGTACCTTGAAATTGAATCAGGTGCCTAAAAATGTTATTTCTGCAGGAGATGTTGGTTATTTAATTTCTGGTATTAAAGAAGCAAAAGAAGTAAAAGTGGGTGATACCATCACCGATGCCAAAACTCCGACCACCAATATGATTCACGGTTTCGAAGATGTGAAACCTATGGTGTTTGCGGGAATTTATCCCGTTGATACTGATGACTATGAAGAGTTGCGAAATTCTATGGAAAAACTTCAGTTGAATGATGCTTCGCTGGTATTTTTACCTGAAAGTTCGGCTGCTTTAGGCTTTGGTTTCCGTTGCGGATTCTTAGGGATGTTGCATATGGAAATCATTCAGGAACGATTGGAACGTGAATTCGATATGACCGTAATTACTACTGTTCCCAACGTTTCCTATTTGGCTTATACCAAAAAAGATCCCGAAACTCCTTTTGTAGTAAATAATCCTTCCGACTTGCCGGAACCTTCGCGTTTAGACAGAGTTGAAGAACCTTATATCAAAGCAACCATCATCACAAAATCGGATTTTGTGGGTAATGTGATGTCTTTGTGTATCGAAAAACGTGGCGTAATAACCAATCAAACCTACTTGACTACTGAGCGAGTTGAATTGAATTTCGATATGCCATTGGCTGAGATTGTATTCGATTTTTATGATCGTTTGAAAACGGTTTCCAAAGGATATGCTTCGTTTGACTATTCGCCTATTGGAATGCGAACCTCGAAATTAGTGAAACTTGATGTGCTATTAAATTCGCAATCTGTTGATGCGCTTTCGGCATTAATTCACGAAAGCAACGCTTATGATATCGGGAAAAAAATGTGTGAGAAATTGCGCCAATTGATCCCTAGACAACAATTTGATATTCCGATTCAAGCGGCTATTGGAGCAAAAATCATTGCTCGTGAAACCATCAAAGCATTACGTAAAGACGTTACTGCCAAATGTTATGGTGGAGATATCTCGCGTAAACGTAAATTGCTGGAAAAGCAGAAAAAAGGTAAAAAACGCATGAGACTGGTTGGAAATGTTGAGATTCCGCAAGAAGCGTTTATGGCTGTTTTGAAGTTGAATGATTAGAAAAAGTGTCATTATCGGATTGTAAAAGTTTTTATCTTAATTCAAAAAGATGGATTTTATCAAACTTGAAACTCAGTTAAAAGAAAGGTTGAATTTTTCATATTATTGGGGTAGAAAACAATCGAACGAATGGGATACTAAAACAAATTTCATTTATACGACCTATACTTTCGAAAAATTAGTTGAGATTACCGCCCATTTTACTAGTGATGAAAAGAATTATGCCTTCAATCGATGGTATAATTTCTGGTCGGCTATGGCTGTAGAAAAACTATTTTCTTTGCATAAAAAGGTAGTTCCAAACTTGAATAAATATGACAAACTAGTCGATTTTTCTATTGACACTATTTCCTTTGACCACAAAACATCGGTATTCCCAAAAGGGTTTAATCAATCATTTGAATTTGCCAAACAAAACCCTTCAGACCTGATCACTTGGCTGTATTTGAACCAAAGTCAAGACGGAAGAAAGCATCTAGAAAACAGATTGTTTGTAGTTTTGTACGATAAAAATGGTGATCATTGGAAATTGAAATCTGAAATAGGATTAATAAAAGAACAAATCGATAATTATGTCGAGCATTTCGACGAAAAGCACCTTTTTTCTGTAACCATAGAGAACAAAAAAATCATATCCGATATTATTTGGATAGAAAAAGAATAATGAACTATATAGGCTCAAAACAAAAACTTTCATCCTTTATTTCATCTGCCGTACATTCGGTTGTGGGTGATGATTTATCTCAAAAAACATTTTGTGATTTATTCGCTGGGACTGGAATTGTGGGCCGCAACTTCAAAAAAGACGTCAAAAAAGTAATTAGTAATGACTTAGAATACTACAGCTTTGTCTTGAATAAAAATTATATCGAAAACCACGAACCTATCGATTATCATTCAGTCATTTCAGAATTGAATGAATTAGAAGGCGTCGAAGGATTTGTTTTTAATGAATATTCTGAAAACGGAACATCCGAAAGATTGTATTTTTCTGAGAATAACGGAAAAAAAATTGATGCCATCCGCCAGAAAATTGAATATTGGAAAGCATCAAATCAAATTAATTCGAATCTCTATTATTTCCTTTTAGCTTCCTTACTCGAAAGTGCTGATAAGGTTGCGAATACGGCTTCGGTTTATGGTGCTTACTTGAAACACATTAAAAAATCGGCACAAAAACAATTGATTTTGGAACCTGCATTATTTGAAATCAACGAAAACAAACACGAGGTTTATAATGAGGATAGTAACGCTTTAATTAAAAAAATAGAAGGCGATATTTTGTATTTAGACCCACCTTACAATGCTCGTCAATACGGATCTAACTATCATATCCTGAATACCATAGCCCAATACGATTCCTTTATTCCAAAAGGAAAAACTGGTTTGCGGGAGTACAACAGATCCAATTATTGCAGCAAGGCTAATGTGAAAAAATCATTTGAATATTTAATAAAAAATGCTGCTTTTAAATATACTTTTTTAAGTTACAACAACGAAGGATTGATGTCTGAAGAAGAAATAAGAAGCATAATGTCAAAATATGGCAACTATGATTTGGCGACAACAGAGTACCAAAGATTCAAAGCCGACAAAACCGAAAACCGGAATCATATTGCCAACAGCACTACCGAATTTTTGCATATTTTAGAAAAAAAATAAGACACTAATAATTTGTCAAGATACAGTGTCAAAAGCCTTCGTATCTTTATAAAACTCAATAAAAAACTACAATGATAGAAGATAAATCACCGCAACGAACCAGTATAGCTCAACTTGGAGAATTTGGTCTGATAGACCATTTGACTAAAAACTTTCAAATTAACCAATCTTCTACTTTAAAAGGAATTGGAGATGATGCAGCTGTTTTGGATTTCAAAGACAAAAAAGTAGTAGTTTCGACAGATATTTTGGTCGAGGGCGTTCATTTCGATTTAAGTTATATGCCTTTAAAACACTTAGGTTATAAAGCCGTCGTGGTCAATGTGTCTGACATTTGCGCCATGAATGCGAAAGCGACGCAAATACTAGTTACCCTAGCTGTTTCTAACCGTTTCCCGCTGGAAGCTTTAGAGGAGCTATTCGAAGGAATTACACTCGCTGCCAATGAATATAAAGTAGATGTTGTTGGTGGCGATACCACTTCCTCTCAAAAAGGAATGATTATCAGCATAACTGTTATTGGCGAAGCAGACGAAAATGAACTTGTGTATAGAAACGGAGCTGGTCAAACCGATTTACTAGTTGTAACCGGCGATATTGGCGCAGCTTATATGGGGTTGCAAGTTTTGGAACGTGAGAAACAAGTTTTTCAGGTAAACCCCAATTCGCAACCCGATTTGGATGGATACGCTTATTTAATTGAGCGCCAACTGAAACCAGAGGCTCGCAAAGACGTTCGTACTTTGCTACATGCCTTAGAAATAAAACCAACTGCAATGATTGACATTTCGGATGGATTGTCGTCTGAAATTATGCATTTGTGCAAACAATCGAAAGTAGGTTGTAATTTATACGAAGACAAATTGCCACTTGATCCCCAATTTATGAATGTTTGTGAAGAATTTAATTTAGACGCTACGACCGTAGCCATCAATGGTGGCGAAGATTATGAATTACTTTTCACCATTAAAATGGAAGATTTTGAAAAAATAAAAGGAAATCCAAACTTCACGATTATTGGCCATATGACTCAAGAAAGCGAAGGAATCCATTTGGTAACTCGTGCTAACACTCGAATTCCGCTTAAAGCTCGTGGCTGGAATGCTTTGAGTGAAGAATAAAACACAAAAAAACGGCACGTATAAGGTGCCGTTTTCTATTTAATTATGGTAAGGCTTAAAACAACAAACCTCTGTCTTTAGCTACTTTCACCAATTCAAGATCAGTCTCATTTTCGATACCTAAAATTTTCTTTAGATTCATTTTCCTTTTTTCAATTGCGCTTAAAGAAATAGGAACATATTGCGGAATATCTTTCGTTTTCGTTCCTTTAGATAAATGAAAAAGAATTTGTTTGTCGAAAAGATCGATTTCAATCGCTTCTAGTTCTGAAACATCTAGCATTTTCTGAATGGATTGACTATAATAAGTTTCATTATTGATGACCTTATTAAAACCAAAAAGAAGCTCATCGAATGTTAAATCATTTTTTATAACTAACCCAAGTGGATTTATAGCTTCTATTATTGTCCTGATTTTTAGCAATTCGGTATACATCGTAAGCAAAATAATTTTGCAATTGGGCATGTATTCATTCAGTAGCTTTGCTAAATCTTCTCCAGAAAAAATACCTTTTTCATCATAGGAAGGCATACTAATATCCAAAAAAGCAATGTCAAAAGCCCTAGTCTCGGGGTTTGTTATCACATTATAGCCAGATTCACAATCTTTTGCCTCTGTAATAAAAAACTCATATTCCTTTGGATTGTATCTTGTAATTGCGTTTTTATACCCTTGAATAATAAATGGGTGATCATCTACAATTAATATGTTGTTTTTTATTGTTACTAATTCAGCAGTTGAATCCATTGTCTTTGTATTGTAATTTATGATTTTTTAATGGGTACAGAAACCGTAATTTTTGTTCCTTCTCCTTTTTTTGATTGTATTTCAAAAGTTCCTTCGCATTCATTTATTCTAGAAAGCATATTCTGCAAGCCAATTCCCTTTTTCTTCTTATTTACATTAAATCCGACTCCATCATCACTAATATATAAAAACAAATTGTCAACATCTTTTCTAAATTCTATTTTAATGTTTTTAGCATTAGCATACTTATTGATGTTTTGAATGGATTCCTGAACGACACGATATAAATTAATTTTGATCGCGTTACTCATTATATCCCATTTTATTGTAGAATCAATAGACGAAACCAATTTTGCCTTGAAGGTCTTTTTTTGCTCTTCTAAAAGATTATCTACAATGGCTACGAAGTTATTAATTAAATCCGATTTTTCTTTACTTAAATCATGTGAAATTTCACGAATATCTTGTTCAATATTTTTCAATTCCGTTAAGTAGCTGTCTCTCTGCTCGGAAGCATGTTCATCATGGAATTTATTCAAGCTGTCCAAATTCATTCGAACCCCAAACATCCTACCCAAAACACCGTCATGCAATTCTTGAGCCACACGTTTTTTTTCAATCACTCTTATGGTTTCCACATCGTTTTGTTGCGAAATCATTAAATTATAGATTTCCTCATTGGCTTTTTGTTGTTCCTGCTTGTACAAAAGCTCCCTATTTTTCGCCTTTTGCGCCTTAATGATATACATAAACATTCCTAAAATCAATATAGAACCAAAAATATAAACCAAATTCCGGTTTTGAACCGTTAAATCCGTGTTTTCTTGTTTGATTTCGTCCGTTTCATACTCAATGCGTGAGAATTTTTCTGCTGTTTTTCGGTCTGCTTTTTGCAAACTATCATTGATGCGAATGTATTCCTTGTTGTATTCCGTTGCTTTTTGCGGTTCTATAATCGCTAATTGTTTAAGAGGTAGCAAATAATTTCTTTTATTTTTTGAATTTTCAGCGGTTTTCATCGCTCCATTTGCAAACTCCAAAGCTTTAACTCTATCCCCTCGAGCGGCAAAAAACTCTGATAAACGTATTTGATTAACAATAATTCCAGAGGTTAACTTCAAACTATCTCTTATCCGTAAAGATTCATAAAAAAGATCAGGCAATCCTTGTTCTTGTTTTAACTTAAAACGAGAATAGCCCAAATTATCTTTCAACATTGCATACAAAGGTGGTTTGTACAATAATAAGTCTTGTTTTTGTTTAAGTCCTTCCTCAAAATACGGGATAGCTTGTTTGTCTTTGTTTAGATTTTGATACACCAATCCCAAATTATTCAAAGAAGTGGCTCTGGACTGAAATTCTACAGGGGTGGGATTTTTTTCTAAACCTTGCAAAGCTTTGTTGTGGTATTCTACAGCTTTGGTATACTCTCCGAGCTCATTATAAACTAAGCCTAAAAGATTATTAGATTCATAAAGAATATCATTAGCTTTCTCTCCCTTGATTGCCTTTAATGCTTTAAATACGGATATTTCGCTTCCCAAATAGTCACTTTCGGCATATTGTAACAACGCAATATTTAATCGAGTTCGTGCTTCATTGTATTTTTCGATAAGATTATTATACATCTTCTCAGATTTATAATAGTTTACATAAGCAGAATCCGAAACGCCTTGTGCTCCATAATAATCCCCTAAGTAGCTATAGGCTTTGGCGATACTCAAGCTATCCTTGCCAATAGTCGCCTTTTCTAAAACTATATTGGCTATTTCACGATATTTATTCCAATCGTTTAAGTTGTAATAGCGATTAGCGATTCGAAAAAGATTAGCTCTATGCAGTGAATCGTTGTCTTGCTCTATGACAATAGTAAATGCTTTTTGGATGTATTCTCGCCTTTTTTTTGTTGTGGCGCCAAAATCATTCGCTTTGGTAAGATAGCTCGAAAGACTATCTTCTGAGGAAACAGTATTTGAATCGGCTGAACTCTTCTTAGTGCAAGCAAGAATTGTCAGTAATATAAATAATATTATGTAGAGGCTATTTTTCAATTAGTCTTGTTGAATTGCGTCAAAAATACTAAATAAAACGAATGAACATAAAAAAGGCTATCAAATATTTGATAGCCTTTGAATATATTATACAAACGAAGATAAATATCAGCAAAAAAAGTAAAATAAATTAGTCTAATCTTACGTTTCCTCCAGCCATTCCAGAACCCGAAGCATCTAGTCTTACATTTCCTCCAGCCATTCCTGACCCAGAAGCATCTAATCTTACATTTCCTCCAGCCATTCCTGATCCAGAAGCATCTAGTCTTACGTTTCCTCCAGCCATTCCTGACCCAGAAGCATCTAATCTTACATTTCCTCCAGCCATTCCTGACCCAGAAGCGTTTATTTTAGTTTCCGGCGTTGTGAAAGAGGTTAATATCATTACCAATGTTAATAGTCCGATTGTTAAAAATGATTTTTTCATAATATGGGGTTTTTATATTGTTATTTCGGTTTTACTTAAGTTGTGTGTCCAATGACTACCATTGAATCACGGTGTAAAACTACATAGCATATCTCGAAAATCGCAGCAAAAATGGGCGTTTGTGGTAGAACACGCTCGTTTGATAGTGAATGGCCCTCAAATCTGGGTGGATGAATATTTCCTAGATTTCCAAATAATTGCCATTGGCAAAATCGGAGATAATGGCATCAATGTTTTCCTTATAAGATTTAGAAAACGGTATTTTAGTAGTGGTGTTTTTGATGTAACAAACGGCATTTCCGGTATGAATCCTCGAAATGTAATTGCTATTCACTATATAACTGTTATGAATTCTTGCAAACGGAGCGGATAAAATGCCCTCAAAATGTTTCAATGTTTTGAAAGCGGTAACCATTTCACCGTTATTCAAGTGAATATCCGTTGAGTTATTATCGGCTTGGAAATAACAAATATCTCTAGCGTCGATATAGCGGTAATCGCCGTAAGATTTGATACATAAAATAAGTGGTTGTTCTGAACTCGGAAGCCGCTGTTCTATTGTTTTTTCAGTTGCCGATTCTACGGTAAGTCTGGGTGCTTTTTCGAGAACCTGATTTGGAACAAGATAAGCTTCGTCATCTCCAATTGCTTTTTTTAATTTTAGAAGTGATTTCACCAAATCGATTCGTTGAACGGGCTTGATCAAATAATCGGCTACCTCATATTGAATAGCTTCAAAAGCTAATTCTTTTGTAGAGGTTGTAATAATGATTTTAGGAATAACCTTCAGATACCGATACAATTCATTGATTAGAGCCAATGATAAGTTAGTCGTTTTATCTTCTGGATCAATTTCGAGGAAAATTAGTTTTGGATTGTGTTCGAGAATTAGATTTAAACCATCCGTGTAGTTATTGGCCGAAGCTGCAAAGACAAGCTCCGAAAAACCCTCAGCAATTGCCTTAGTTTTCAAAACACTTTCTTGATCGTCGTCAATAATAATGTACGGGTAATTCATCAATGTTTTGTCCTAATTCGTTAGGCATAACATTAGACTTTCGAAGTTAACACTTCAAATTATTAAGTAATTTGGTAGTTTTGGGGAAACTAGTGCAATAGAATCTCTTGTTTTTTCTTAAAAAAATCCTATTTAACAAGCTAAAAATAAACATTTACCTCATTTTTCATATAAGTTGTTAATATATTATTAACAAATGTTAACACAAAGAGATGAAGTGCAAATAAATCCGATGAAATACACAAAATATTTTATTAAACATTTAACGTATAAGATGTTGTATTCCAAATTTAAAATACTTTTTAAGCAGTAATGCCTTATTTTTTTCTTATTTTTGAAAATAAAAAATTTAGAAAAATGAAAAAAATAATTGCAATTGCTTGTTTATCCCTTTTCGCTTTTGGTTATAGCCAAGATAAAACTGATTTTCCTAAAAACGAAATTAAAGGAAATGCCCTTATGTTAGTTGCTGGGGCATTTGAAGTCACTTACGAACGAATACTCAATGAAGAATCTGGCGTTGGTATTTCCCTTTTTGTGCCGTATGATAATGAAATAGATACAAAATTTTCCTTGACTCCTTATTATCGATTTTATTTTGGAAAAAAAACAGCCGCAGGATTTTTTGCGGAGGGTTTTGGAATGATTGACTCTTATACTCAAGAAGCTTCTGATGGAGATTTTTTCACAACTTATGTTGGTCCAGAAAAGAATATTACCGATTTTGCTCTTGGATTTGGATTAGGAGGAAAATGGATAACGAGAAAAGGGTTTGTCTTTGAAATAAATGCTGGTATTGGCCGTAATTTATTCAATAGTAACGGAACCGATCACGAATTTGTAGGCAGAGGTGGAATTACTCTTGGCTACAGATTTTAAATCATTAAAAAAGGCTTCTCAATTTAAGAAGCCTTTTTTAATAAACGAATGATGTTATTACATCTTCATCAACCAATTTTTCATCGAAACTTCATTTTCAATGATTGATTTCAAGTCAGCAATAGCCACGCGATCTTGTTTCATTGAATCTCTGTGACGAATGGTTACCGTTTGATCTTCGACAGTTTGGTGATCTACTGTGATACAGAATGGAGTCCCCAACGCATCTTGTCTTCTGTAACGACGACCTACAGCATCTTTCTCATCATAAGCCACATTGAAATCCCAACGTAAATCATCAATGATTTTATGAGCGATTTCTGGCAATCCGTCTTTTTTAACCAAGGGTAAAATTGCCGCTTTTGTTGGTGCCAAAACTGATGGTAATTTTAAAACTGTTCTCGTTGAACCGTCTTCTAATGTTTCTTCTTTTAATGAAGTAGAAAAAATAGCCAAGAACATTCTATCCAAACCAACAGAAGTCTCTACGACATAAGGAACATAGTTTTGATTCAATTCAGCATCGAAATACTGTAATTTTCTTCCCGAAAATTGCTCGTGCGCTTTCAAATCAAAATCGGTACGCGAATGAATTCCTTCCAATTCTTTGAAACCAAAAGGGAAATTAAACTCAATATCAGCTGCTGCATTGGCGTAATGAGCTAATTTTTCGTGATCGTGGAAACGATAATTTTCTTTTCCTAAACCAAGAGACAAATGCCAGTTCAAACGAGTTGTTTTCCAATGCTCGTACCATTGCATTTCTTCGCCAGGACGCACAAAAAATTGCATTTCCATTTGTTCAAACTCCCGCATACGGAAAATGAATTGTCTGGCTACGATTTCGTTTCTAAATGCTTTACCTGTTTGAGCAATACCGAAAGGAACCTTCATTCGTCCTGATTTTTGAACATTCAAGAAGTTTACAAAAATACCTTGAGCCGTTTCTGGACGCAAATATAAATCCATTGCTGTATCTGCAGAAGCTCCTAATTTTGTACCAAACATCAAGTTGAATTGACGCACTTCGGTCCAATTTCTAGAACCTGATTCTGGACAAGCAATTTCTAATTCTTCGATTAAGGCTTTTACATCTTCTAGATCTCCCGAGCCTAAAGAACGACCCATTCTTTCCAGAATTTCTCTTTCTTTAGCCAGATATTCAACTACTCTTGCATTGGTGGTGATAAATTCTTGTTCATTGAAAGCCTCTCCAAAACGAGTTTTCGCTTTTTCGATTTCTTTTTTTGCTTTTAGATTCAGCTTTTCGGCATAATCTTCAATCAAAACATCGGCTCTGTATCTTCTTTTGGAATCTTTGTTGTCAATTAATGGATCGTTGAAAGCATCTACGTGACCTGAAGCTTTCCAAGTCGTTGGGTGCATCAAAATCGCGGCGTCGAGTCCAACAATGTTATCGTTCATTTGAACCATTGCCTTCCACCAATATTCGCGTATGTTCTTTTTTAATTCTACTCCGTTTTGTGCATAATCATAGACTGCACTTAAACCATCGTAAATTTCGCTTGACGGAAAAATAAATCCGTATTCTTTTGCATGCGAAACTACATTCTTAAATAAATCTTCTTGTTTTGCCATAGTGGTGCAAAAATATAAAAAGTGAACTTAAAAAAAGAAACATTTCCGAAGTTTGAAGCCAAGATTTTGCTATTTTTATGAAAATTTGGCGTTTTTATGTTTCAAACCCTAATCAATCTATTTTTTCCAGCCGTTTGTGCAGGTTGTCATTCGTTTTTACTATCGAATGAAAACGTGATTTGTACCATTTGCCGACACAATATTCCACTGACCAATCATCATTTGAATCCAGAAAATGAAGCCGTTAAAAAGTTTTATGGTCGAATTCCGGTCGAACACACATCAGCATTATTGTATTTTCATAAAAAAGGAATCGTTCAGGAATTAATTCACAATTTGAAATACAAAGGACAAGAAGAAATTGGCACTGTTCTGGGAGAATGGTATGCCGAAGATTTGAAAAATTTGGAAATAATACAATCCGTCGATGAAATCATTCCCGTGCCGTTACACAAAAGAAAACTTCGGGAAAGAGGTTACAACCAAGTAACTAATTTTGGCACAGCGCTTTCAACTGGTTTAAATATTCCTTACAACCACGATTTATTAGTTCGGAACATTTATTCGAAAACCCAGTCCAAAAAAAACTTATTGAATAGAAGCGAAGGCATCGACGCTGTTTTTGATGTTACCTTTACCGAAAAAGACTACAACAAACATTTCTTGCTTATTGATGATGTGATTACCACTGGCTCAACACTTGATGCTTGTTCGCACGCCTTGATGAAAATTCCTGGAGCAAGAATTAGTATAGTTTGTATGGCGATGGCGCATTCTTGATTAGTTGTTTAAAGTAAAATTCAATCTGAAATGCGGATGTTTTTAGCCCAGATGGATAAATTGCTCTCGCAATTACCTTTTTCTTTTTCCTTTAAAAAGAAAAAGATACAGTGTAGAGCTGGAAATAGCTCCCAATAAAAATTTAAAACATTTCATTTACAGCGAATATAATTGTTATTTTGTGTCTTCTAAAAATTGATTCATTATGTTGAAAAACAACTCTAGATATTTTCTATTTCTATTCGTATTATTTATGGTAAGTTGCGCCAAGAGAGGCAGCATCACTGGCGGTTTGAAAGATACGCTTGCTCCAGTTTTGAAATCGAGTTATCCCAAAAATTTTAGCACCGACTTTAAAGGAACCGAAATCAAATTGACTTTTGACGAATTTGTCAAGTTAAAAGATATAAAGAAGCAGTTAATTATTTCGCCGCCAATGAAGAACGAACCCCTTATTTTACCCACGACTGCAAGTAAAACAATTACCGTGAAAATTAACGACACTTTGCAACCCAATACTACTTATAGTTTCAATTTTGGGCAAAGTATAGAAGACAACAACGAAGGAAACCCTTATAATCAGTTTAAATATGTGTTTTCTACCGGAAGTATTATCGATTCGTTATCTATTTCGGGAACGGTAAAAGATGCGTACACTAAAGATGTAGAATCCTTTGTTTCGGTGATGCTATATGAGGTAAATGACAAATATACTGATTCCGTGGTTTACAAAGAATACCCACGGTATATTACAAATACGTTGGACAGTTTGAAAACTTTTAAATTAGAAAATTTAAAAGCAGGCAACTACCTAATTGTCGCGATGAAAGATTACGGTTCTAATAACAAATTCAATCCTAACAAGGATAAAATTGGTTTTAATAAACAATTTATAACCGTGCCAACGGACTCGCTATTTGAGTTGAAATTATTTAAAGAAGTGCCTCCATTTAAAGCCCAAAAGCCTTATCAAGCCTCCGGAAATAAAATTGTGCTTCCTTATGAAGGAAAAGCAAAGGGAATTAAATTGGCATTGAAAAATAACACTACCGATTTACCCACAATAATCACTCAATTCCCTAAAAAGGATTCGATTCAAATATGGTTCAAACCCTTGAAAACAGATTCTCTTTCTTTGGCGGTTTCGAAGGGCAACTACAGTAAGAATTTTAGTTTTAAAGTTAAAGAACAGAAAAAAGACAGCTTAAATATCGGCACTTTGCAAAATAGCGATTCTGGTTTTAGGGATAAATTTACTTTAGAAAGTGCGACGCCATTGACTAAAATTGACAATTCCAAAATAAAACTCATTACAAAAGATTCAACAGCTGTGGTGTTTACCACTAAATATGATGAATTTACACAACGTCTTCAATTTGATTTCAAGAAAGATTTTGAAGAAAACTATACCATACAATTGATGCCCGGCGCATTGATTGATTATTTAGACCAATCCAACAAAGCCTTAACATTCAAGTTGAGCACTAAAAGCCAAGCAGATTTTGGGAATCTAAAAGTGAATTTACAAAACGTGAAAAGATTTCCTGTTTTAGTGCAATTGACTAATAAAACAGGGGAGGTTTTAGCTACGGAATACAGCGAAAGTAAAACAATAGTGGAATTTAATTTGATTGACCCTGCGCTTTTTTCGCTTAGGGCGATTTACGACGACAACAAAAACAAGGAATGGGATACAGGAAATTACTTGGAGAAACGTCAAGCAGAAGAAGTAATCTATTTTTCGAAAGAAATAGATGTCCGTGCCAATTGGGATGTGGAACAAGTTTTTGATTTGAGTATTCCTTACAGTCCCGAACCTATTAAGAAAGTTAAACCCAAGAAAGACGTAAAAAAAAAATCTAGATCAAGTTTTTAGGTTAAAGAAATCTCTGTCGTTCAGGAATCCTAGTTTGTTCCTGGTTTCGAGCAATTTTTCTTTGTCTAATTCTACAATGAAAATTCCGTCGGTTTCTTGTGGTTCCAGCAGATAATTTCCTAGAAAATCGACTGCTTGTGCGTGTCCATTGTATTCATAATTATTGTCATCTAAGCCAATTCTATTTACCCCAATAGTATAACACATATTCTCGACTGCGCGTGCTTTGAGCAAAATATCCCAAGCATTGACGCGAGGCTTCGGCCAATTGGCAACATAAAATAAAAGATCATAATTTTCGACATTTCGCGCAAAAACAGGAAAACGCAAATCGTAACAAATAAGTGGACAAATTTTCCAACCCAGATAATCTACAATCAATTTTTCATTGCCTGAAGTATAGACTTTGTCTTCGCCAGCCAAGGTAAATAAATGTCTTTTGTCATAAAACTGAACTTCCCCCGATGGAAAAACAAAAACCAATCTATTGTAGAAATTATCATTTTCTTTGATAATTAAACTGCCTGTAATGGCGCTATTTTTGGCTTTTGCTAGAGATTGAAGCAAGAGTACTGTTTCGCCTTGCATTGATTCAGCGACAGATTGAGGGTTCATTGTGAAACCTGTAGTAAACATTTCAGGAAGCACAATCAAATCTACTTGTTCGGTAATAGCATTAATTTTTTCTTCGAAATGATTTCGATTGGCAATTGGGTTTTCCCAAAATAAAGAAGATTGGATGAGTGCGATTTTCATTTTATAAAATTACTAAAAAATGGCGCACAGATAACACGGATCAAACAGATTTATACGGACTTGAAATCAGTTTTATTCTAAAATATTCAAAGCAATAAATAAGAATTGGAAACGAAACAAAAACAATCCAAATTACAGATTGTCTACTTATAATTTGGAATTCATAATTAAACCAAAACAAAGACGCCGAAAAGACTAAACAAAATAAAGAATACCAAACACTAACTTGATTTTCAGAAAATCTTTCAATATGATCTTTTTTTAAAACTTTGCGACGACGAGAAGTCTGAAATATACGTTCACCTTTATCCGGCAAAAATCCTAAAATCATATTAATATTTTGAGCAATATAGATTGCGGAAATGCCTAATAAAAAATATTGAACAAAAACGAAAACACCTTCTTGAAATGATAAAGCATCACTTATTTCTCCGTTTTTAAAAATACTAATAATGTAGTCTAATGCCAATAGAATCATTACTAAAGAACTCCAGAGACTCAACAAAAAACGATTTGTCTTGGAGAGCGGACTTTTTGTAAAAGCATTTATAATAGAAAACAATGTAAAAAGAATTATAATAAAGAAAAACACATAGATAATCTTTGCATAAATATAAACTCTTGAAAAATCTACCAACCAATAAATAATGGCAATAGAATGTAATAGTGTAACTCCTTCTGTTAATTGTGGAATTATCAAGATTCTGTTTTTTTTAAATTTAACTAAAAATGCCAATATAAAACACAACAAAAAAGCATAGGTTATAAAAAATATTTCGTGTTCGACCTTAAGGCTAGCCTTATGGATCATAATGAAAACAAAAAAAGTGCCCCCAAGTGCAATTACAAAATTTTCAATTAGTGGCCTCCAAGTGCCATACAATCTTTTGCCTTGGAAAATAAGACCCAGAATTAAAGGGAAAAAATTCCACTGGTTTAGCCTTACAAGGAGATATAATACATATAGAATAAGAGGGATTATAAAAAACCCAACTACAGCGTAAAGCATCTTATGACCGCTGTCGTTGTTGTCAAATATACTTTTATGGTTCATTTAATTTTGTGAAAAATATTACAGTCTAAATATAACCGTTTTATCTTAT
This sequence comes from Flavobacterium sp., assembly GCF_044348915.1. Lineage (GTDB taxonomy): Bacteria > Bacteroidota > Bacteroidia > Flavobacteriales > Flavobacteriaceae > Flavobacterium. The sequence goes on from NZ_JBIKRX010000011.1 coordinate 49,270, forward strand.
AAAAGCCAACAATTAAATAGACAAAAAAAACGCATCCAAATTAATGAATGCGTATTTTTGTAGTATTCAAACCTCATAGGTTTTCAAAACCTATGAGGTTTAGTTTTTATTTCAAACTTGCAGAAAGATATTCTCTGTTCATACGAGCGATGTTTTCCAAAGAAATTCCTTTTGGACATTCAATTTCGCAAGCTCCAGTGTTGGTACAGTTTCCGAAACCTTCTAAATCCATTTGACGTACCATATTCAGTACACGGTCAGTCGCTTCAATTTGTCCTTGTGGTAATAACGCATATTGAGATACTTTTGCTCCAACAAATAACATAGCTGAGCCATTTTTACAAGTAGCTACACAAGCGCCACAACCGATACAAGCAGCTGCTTCAAAAGCTTTGTCTGCATCATTTTTGTTAATTAGAGTTGCATTCGCATCGATAGTGTTTCCGGAAGTGTTTACCGATACGAATCCACCTGCTTGCTGAATTCTTTCGAATGAAGATCTGTCTACTACTAAGTCTTTAATCACTGGGAAAGCAACACTTCTCCAAGGCTCAATCACGATGGTATCTCCATCATTGAACATTCTCATGTGCAATTGACAAGTTGTGATTCCTGTGTCTGGACCGTGTGCACGTCCGTTGATGTATAAAGAGCACATTCCGCAAATACCTTCACGACAGTCGTGGTCAAATGCGATTGGCTCTTTTCTTTCGTTTACTAATTGTTCGTTCAATTGGTCTAACATTTCCAAAAACGAACTGGCCGTAGAAACATCATTCAATTTGTATGTTTCCATTTTCCCTTTTGCTTTAGCATTTTTCTGACGCCAAATATTAAGGGTTATATTGATATTTTTTGCTGCGCTCATAATTTTTTTATTTGTAATTTCTTGCGGCTATTTTGATAAATTCGTAATTCAATTCTTCTTTATGAAGCTCTTCTTTACTGATGTCATCGCCTTTGTATTCCCATGCACCAACAAATTTAAAGTTTACGTCATCACGAAGTGTTTCTCCTTCTGCATCTTGATATTCTTCACGGAAGTGACCTCCACAAGATTCATTTCTTTGTAAAGCATCGATGGCCATCAATTGTCCTAATTCGATAAAATCAGCTACACGCAGTGCTTTTTCTAATTCTGGATTCAATTCGTCTGCGCTTCCAGGAACATAAACATCTTTCAAAAATTCTGCTTTCAAAGCTGCAATTTCTGAAATGGCTTCTGTTAAACCTTTCTCAGTACGTCCCATTCCAACTTTATTCCACATAATCAAACCTAAACGTTTGTGGAAATGATCCACAGTTTTTGTTCCATTATTGTTTAAGAATTTATCGATAGAATCTTTAACACTCTTTTCGGCAGCTGCAAATTCTGGCGAATCAGTAGAGATTTTTCCAGTACGAATATCATCAGCTAAATAATCAGAAACCGTGTATGGCAATACAAAATATCCATCAGCCAAACCTTGCATCAAAGCCGAAGCTCCTAAACGATTTGCTCCGTGATCAGAAAAGTTTGCCTCTCCAGCAACGAAACAACCCGGAATTGTAGATTGTAAGTTATAATCAACCCAAACACCACCCATTGTATAGTGAACAGCCGGATAGATTTTCATTGGCGTTTCATAAGGATTCTCATCGGTGATTTTTTGGTACATAGTAAACAAGTTACCATATTTTTCTTCTAACCATTTTTTACCTAAAGTCACAATTTCTTCTTGTGAAGGATTGTGATTTCCTTTAGCGAAAGCGGCTTGTTTTCCTTTAGATTGAATCTCAGTAGAGAAATCCAAATAAACACCTTCGTTAGTATCGTTAGCTTCAATACCGTGACCTGCGTCACAAACTTCTTTCGCCGCTCTTGAAGAAATATCTCTAGGAGCTAAATTTCCGTATGATGGATATTTCCTCTCTAAATAGTAATCTCTATCTTCTTCGGCTATTTGTGAGGCTTTCAATTTTCCTTCACGAATGGCTGCTGCATCTTCTTTTTTCTTAGGAACCCAAATACGACCAGAGTTTCTCAATGACTCCGACATCAAAGTCAATTTAGATTGATTGGTTCCGTGAACTGGAATACAAGTAGGGTGAATTTGAACATAACAAGGATTTGCAAATAAAGCTCCTTGTTTGTGTACTTTCCAACCTGCAGTAACGTTCGATCCCATTGCATTGGTAGAAAGAAAATAAACGTTTCCGTAACCTCCGGTTGCAATAATTACAGCGTGAGCAGAATGTCTTTCTAATTCTCCGGTTACCAAGTTACGAGCAATGATTCCGCGAGCTTTACCATTTACCTTCACTAATTCCAACATTTCGTGGCGATTGTACATCTCTATTTTTCCTAGACCAATTTGTCTTGAAAGCGCAGAATAAGCACCTAATAACAACTGTTGTCCAGTTTGTCCTGCCGCGTAAAAAGTACGTTGCAATTGAGTACCACCAAAAGAGCGGTTATCCAAATATCCACCGTAATCACGTGCGAATGGAACTCCTTGAGCCACACATTGGTCGATGATATTTCCAGAAACTTCAGCTAAACGGTGTACGTTTGCCTCACGAGCTCTGTAATCTCCACCTTTGATTGTATCGTAAAACAAACGGTACGTACTATCACCATCATTTTGATAATTTTTTGCAGCATTGATTCCTCCTTGGGCAGCAATAGAGTGTGCACGACGTGGAGAATCTTGGTAGCAAAATGCTTTTACATTATAACCCATTTCAGCAAAAGAGGCTGCAGCAGAAGCACCTGCCAAACCTGTTCCTACTACGATAATGTCTATTTTTGGTCGGTTGTTTGGAGCAACTAACTTTAAGTGATCTTTATAATCAGTCCATTTTTGTGAAATGTGACCTTCTGGTATTTTAGAATCTAGTTTCATTATATAGATTGATATTAATTATTAAAAAAATGGTGAAATAATGCAATGAAAATAAATCCAACAGGAACTATTACCGCAAATGCATAACATATTCCATGCAATGATTTTCCAATTTTATTGTCAAATCCTATGGACTGCAAAGATGAAGTGAAACCGTGCCAAAGGTGAACTGATAATAAAACGAAGGCAATGCTATACAAACCTGTACGAACTGGACTTTCAAACTTAGCAACTAATTCGTGAAAATATCTTGTTTCATCAATCGCATTCCCTTCTACATATTTATACGCCATTTCGTGAAACCAAAAATCGTACATATGCAGTCCTAAAAAAGCCAACACCACCACCCCAGAAATAATCATATTTCTAGATGCCCAAGAAGCATTTGCAGCTCCGTTGTATTTCACATAGGCTACAGGTCTTGCGCTTCTGTTTTTCAACTCCAGAACGAAACCCATCACGAAGTGAAAAACTACTCCAGCGATTAAAACCGGTTGCATTACAAACTGGATTAACGGATTGTAACCCATAAAATGTGACATCGCATTAAATGAATCAGCGCTAAAAACGGAGACCATATTAATAAAAAAGTGAAGCGATAGAAACATAATCAAAAAAAGTCCTGAAAGCGCCATTGCCACTTTTTTAGCGATTGACGACTTCAATATTGCAGATTTTGCCATAAGTAATTTGAATATAATTTAATAAAAATTTACGCAAAAATAAAGGAAATTCAAGTGATGCACAACCTTTTTTCGTTATTTATAATTATTCTTTTTTTTTGAATTTCATATAAAAATTAAGCCGCTAACAACCATTAAATCAGTTAATAACTCGAAATTTACAAATAAACCTTTTTATGTTCCAAAGATTTAATTTTAATTTAATAATTGTTTAGTTTTATACTTGTGCAATTATTTTTAGCTAAAGCCCTTTTTTTCTTCCAAAGTTCCTACTTTTGAATACTTATAATTTATAGTTATATGAAATACCATCAAATCGACCGACAACTTTTTATAAAAAATCGCGCTAAATTCACAGCTCAAATGGTGCCAAATAGCGTGGCCGTTTTTAATTCTAATGACATCTATCCCGTTTCTGCCGATAGCACTTTGCCGTTTGCGCAGCACCGGGATATTTTCTATTTAAGCGGCGTGGATCAAGAAGAAAGCATTTTGTTGCTTTTCCCAGACGCACCTTATGAAAACCAAAAAGAAATGTTGTTTCTGAAAGAAACCAGCGAACACATCGCGATTTGGGAAGGCGAAAAACTGACCAAAGAACGCGCTTTCGAAGTCTCAGGAATCAAAACCGTGCATTGGTTGCAAGATTTTGAAAAAGTTTTATTCGAGCTAATGACGTATTCGGATACAATTTATATCAATACCAATGAGCATTACCGCGCCTCAGTCCAAACAGAAACCCGTGAAGCCCGTTTTGTAAAATGGTGGAAAGAGAAATATCCTGCGCATCAGGTTGCCAAAAGCAATCCTATTTTGCAACGCATTCGTTCTGTGAAAGAAACAGAAGAATTGGATTTAATTCAAAATGCCTGCGATATCACCGAAAAAGGTTTTAGAAGATTACTTCCTTTTGTAAAGCCAAACGTGATGGAATACGAAATCGAAGCCGAACTGATTCACGAATTCATTCGCAATCGTTCCAAAGGGTTTGCCTACACTCCAATTATTGCTTCGGGAAACAATGCCAATGTCTTACACTATATCGAAAACAACCAGCAATGTAAAGCGGGAGATTTGATTTTATTGGACGTAGCTGCCGAATATGCGAATTATTCAAGTGACTTAACCCGAACTATTCCTGTTTCTGGACGCTATAACGACAGACAAAAAGCAGTTTACAATGCTGTTCTTCGTGTAAAAAACGAAGCAACAAAAATGCTAACTCCAGGAACACTTTGGAAAGAATATCATTATGAAGTCGGCAAAGTAATGACTTCGGAATTGCTTGGGTTAGGGCTTATCGATAAAGCCGACGTGCAAAACGAAAATCCAGATTGGCCAGCCTACAAAAAATATTTTATGCACGGAACTTCCCACCATATGGGATTGGACACCCACGATTACGGAAAACTGACCGAACCGATGCAAGCCAATATGGTTTTTACAGTTGAGCCTGGAATCTACATTCCTGCCGAAGGTTTCGGAATCCGATTAGAAGACAATGTGGTGGTTCAAAAATCTGGAGAACCTTTCAATTTAATGCGAAACATCCCGATTGAGATTGAGGAAATTGAGAGTTTGATGAATATTTAAGTCATTCTTTTTATTGATTTTTTGAACCATTAATTAAGTTTTATTAAGAAGTTTTACAAATCTTGATTTTCTTAATTTCT
>NZ_JBIKRX010000012.1:0-53809 GCF_044348915.1 Flavobacterium sp.
CTGCATCTTCCTTAAATCGCTTGTTAAATGTTATTGAATTCACACCTATAAATTTCTCCCTTGTACTCATTTGACAAAGGTAATACTATTTTCGTTTTTGGGCGGCCTAAACGCCTATACCTATATTTAAATTATAAAGTAGTTTTGACAAACATAATAAATTTAAAGAAATTAAGAGTGCGTTTTCCCTTGAAAATCAGCTGAAAATGCGATAATTTAACACTAAATTGTACTATCACGTTGTAGTAAAAACGGCTTTAAAAAACAAACCCGATAAGTTTTTAAAGCCTATCGGGTTTAATTTATTTGAGTCAATCTGAAATCTGCAATCTAAAATCTGCAATCTATTCCTCCTCACGTTGTCCCATCATCATCAGGAACGATTTTAGGAATTCATCAATTTCGCCATTCATCACGCCGTCCACATTACTAGTTTCATAACCAGTGCGAACGTCTTTGACTAATTTATAGGGTTGCATTACATAATTTCGTATTTGAGAACCCCATTCGATTTTCATCTTCCCAGCCTCAATATCCGAGCGTTGTTCTTGTTGCTTTTTCAGCTCGATTTCATACAATTGCGATTTCAACATTTGCATTGCTCGATTTCTATTGTCATGTTGCGATCGCGTTTCCGAACATTGAATCTGAATTCCAGAAGGTTTGTGTACCAATTGTACTTTGGTCTCTACTTTATTTACGTTCTGACCACCAGCGCCGCTAGATCTAGCCGTTGTGATAACTATATCTGCAGGATTTATATCTATTTCTATGGTGTCGTCTACTAAAGGATAAACATAAACTGAAACAAATGAAGTATGTCTTTTGGCATTACTGTCAAATGGGGAGATGCGCACCAGTCGATGGACACCATTTTCACCTTTGAGGTAGCCAAAAGCATAATCTCCTTCGATTTCTAAAGTTACTGTTTTGATACCTGCCGCATCACCTTCCTGATAATTGAGTTCGCGTAATTTGTAGCCCGATTTTTCGGCCCACATCATATACATTCGCATCAACATCGAAGCCCAATCACAACTTTCGGTTCCTCCAGCTCCTGCTGTTATTTGCAGTACAGCACTCAAAGTATCACCTTCATCCGAAAGCATATTTTTGAATTCTATAGCTTCAATATGATTGTTAGTGATTTGATATTGGTCATCGAGTTCTTCTACAGTAAGTTCGCCTTCTCTGTAGAATTCGTAAGCCAATTGCAATTCATCAGTCATTTCGGCTGCTTTGTTGTAATCTTCAATCCATTTCTTTTTGGAACGAAGCGTTTTTACATACCCTTCGGCTTCCTTGGCATTGTTCCAAAAGTCGGGAGCCAAGGTTTTTTCTTCCTCGTTGGTAATCTCAATAAGTTTGGCATCAACGTCAAAGATACCTCCTCAACGCACCAAGGCGCTCCACAATACCTTTTATTTGTTCGGTAGTTGTCATAAATTATAGTAATTTTGTGGCACAAAAATAGAAAAAATATCGGTAGAGGCAAGTCTCGACTCGTCGCTAACATAAAATATAAAATTGCAATGCGAATAAATTTAGTCAGTGATACCGTAACTAAGCCAACGCAGGAAATGTTGCGGGCAATGTTTCGAGCAGAAGTAGGCGACGATGTCTATAAACAAGATCCAACAGTAATTGAGTTGGAAGCTAAAGTAGCCGAAATGTTTGGGATGGAAGCAGGACTTTTTTTTCCATCAGGAACAATGGCCAATCAAACGGCAATTAAACTGCATACGCAACCTGGCGAACAGCTAATAGCCGATAAATGGGCACACGTTTACAATTATGAAGGCGGAGGGGCATCCTTCAATAGTGGGGTTTCTTGCTGTTTGTTAGATGGAAATCGCGGAATGATTACTGCAGAACAAGTGGCTGGAGCGATTAATGATCCAGAATTCTACCATAGTCCGCTTACGAGTTTGGTTTGTGTCGAAAACACGACCAACAAAGGAGGAGGAGCTTGTTATGATTTTGAAGAGTTCAAGAAAATCCGAAAAGTTTGTGATGCTAATAATTTGAAATTCCATTTGGATGGGGCTAGGATTTGGAATGCTTTGGTGGCAACCAATGATGTTCCGCAGGAATACGGAAAATTATTCGATACTATTTCAGTTTGTTTGTCAAAAGGTTTGGGCGCGCCGATTGGATCCGTTTTGCTAGCTGATAAGGCCACGATTCACAGGGCTTTGCGAGTTCGGAAAATTCTTGGTGGCGGAATGCGTCAAGTGGGCTATTTGGCTGCTGCCGGAATTTTTGCATTAGATAATAATATCGATAGACTGGCTGAAGATCATAGACGTGCTAAGGAAATAGGAGCCGTTTTAGAAAAAAGAAATTGGGTTGCCAAAGTAGAGCCCATCGAAACGAATATCTTGATCTTTTCGTTGAATCCGCAAGTAAGTGAGGCAGTCGTGATGGAAAAATTACATCAAAAAGGAATTGCTATAAGTTCAATGGGTCACGGAAAATTGCGTATCGTCACGCATTTAGACTATCGTGAAGTGATGCATAGTTATGTTTTGGAAACCTTGGAAAAGTTGTAAATTACAAGTTCTACTAACCCATAACACTTAACCCTTAACGCTTAACTTTTTTTATTTAAACATTTCGTCCATTCCGGGAATCATTGGCATATCGACTTTGGCCACAGCATCCAATTCTGCTTGGTTTACTTTTGCCGCTTTTTCGATGGCTTTGTTTAGGGTTACAATCAAATAATCTTCTAATTGTTCTTTGTCTTCCAATAAAGAATCGGCTATAGATAAGGATTTTAATTTTCCGTTGGCGGTAAATGTTACCTTCAATGCTCCATCATTGCTTTGTTCGTCTATTAAAACCGAATCTAAACGTAATTTTGTTTCTTCTATTTTTCGTTGGGTTTCTTTCAATTTACCCATCATTCCCATTAAATCCATTTTTTTTAAATTTAGTTTTATACGATGCAAAATTAGTATATTGCAAGGTCTTATTTATTAAAGTTTTATTAAAATTTATAATCATTCTGAACTGACTTTGTGCTATTTTTGTAATGCATACTTCAAAAAAATAATTTTAAAAAATGTCTCAAAAAATTCAACCGCCAGTCGCCAAAATAATTCCGAAACTGATGGAGAAATTCGGTGATCTGAGAACAGATAATTATTATTGGTTGAATGATAGAGAAAACCCTGAAGTCATTGATTATCTGAAGAAAGAAAATGCCTATTACAAAAAAATGACGGCTCATACCAAGGCTTTTCAAAAAGAATTGTTTGAGGAAATGAAGAGCAGAATCAAGGAAGACGACGAATCGGTCCCTTATTTGTACAACGGCTATTACTATATTACCCGATTTGAAACGGGGAAAAATTATCCTATTTATTCTAGAAAAAAGGAAAGCCTTTCGGCCAAAGAAGAAATTTTGTTCGACTGCAATAAATTGGCAAAAGGACAATCTTATTTTCAATTAGGCGGTTTGAGTATCAGTCCAGACAATAAATTAGCTGTTTTTAGCACTGATGTCATTGGTCGAAGGATATATGATATTCAAGTGAAAGATTTAGAAACGGGTAAAATTTTAGCCGATAAAATTGAGAAAGTTTCGGGAAATGCGGTTTGGGCAAACGACAATAAAACTATTTTCTATTCAAGTCAGGATGAAACTACTTTGCGCTCAGATAAAATTTTCAAGCATAAATTAGGAAGCAAACAAGCGGACGATGTTTTGGTTTATTTCGAAAAGGATGAAACCTATAATGTTGAGGTAGCCAAATCCAAATCTAGAAAATATTTGGCCATTGAGTCAGGAAGTACAATGACAACCGAATACCAAATATTAGAAGCGGATAATCCCGATGGGAAATTTAGAGTTTTTCAGAAACGGGTTCGAGGTTTAGAATACAGCATCAATCATTACGGTGACAGTTTTTACATTATGACCAATGCGGATAAAGCCACTAATTTCAAGTTGATGAAAACCTTGGAAACCGCTACAGCAAAGGAGAATTGGACAGAGGTAGTAGCACACCGAGAGGATGTTTTATTGGAAGATATTGAAATTTTCAAGGATTTTCTTGTTGTAGAAGAGCGTTCCAATGGTTTGAATAAAATAAGAATTATGCCTTGGAGCGGAGAAGGCGAGTATTATTTGCCTTTCGAAAGTGAAACCTATACCGCTTACACTTCAACCAACGTTGATTTTAATACGGATATTTTACGGTATTCGTACCAATCAATGACCACACCATCTTCGGTTATTGATTTTAATATGAAGACCAAAACCAAAGAAATCAAGAAAGAGCAGCAAGTTTTAGGTGGGAAATTTGATAAAAATAATTACGAAGAGGAGCGTGTTTGGGCTACTGCCAAAGATGGTACAAAAGTGCCCATTTCGATGGTTTACAGAAAAGGATTGAAAAAAGATGGCAGTAACCCGTTATTGCTTTATGCTTATGGCTCTTACGGTCATTCAATGGATGCCACCTTTTCTACTACACGTTTGTCATTGTTAGATCGAGGTTTTGTTTTTGCTATAGCGCACATTCGCGGTGGGGAAGATTTAGGAAGACAATGGTACGAAGACGGCAAGCTTTTGAAGAAGAAAAATACATTTACCGATTTTATTGATTGCTCCCAATTTGTAATCGAACAAAAGTATACTTCGCCAGAACATTTATATGCCGAAGGAGGTTCTGCAGGTGGTTTATTGATGGGAGCAATTGTGAATTTAGCGCCAGAATTGTACAACGGAATTATAGCACAAGTCCCTTTTGTTGATGTAATTACCACAATGTTGGACGAAAGCATTCCACTTACAACAGGAGAATATGACGAATGGGGAAATCCAAATGTTAAAAAATATTACAAATATATGGCTTCATATTCGCCTTATGATAATGTGAAAGAACAGAAATACCCTAATATGTATGTTTCTACTGGCTTGCACGATTCGCAGGTTCAGTATTGGGAACCAGCGAAATGGGTGGCAAAATTGCGAAACCTAAAAGCAGATGATACTGTTTTATTTCTTGATACCAATATGGATGCTGGTCACGGAGGTGCTTCGGGTAGATTTGAAGCTATTAAGGAATTGGCAAAAGAATACAGTTTTTTATTAGATTTAGAGAAAATTGAAAAGTAATTAGAATATTTTTGTTAGATTTGCAAGGATTTAAGGTTGAATAAAAAAGAGTCCTTGATTAACTATTTTTTTATGAAAGAAGAAATTAATGCTTATAATAATATTTTAGAATTAATAGGCAACACCCCGCTCATTAAATTAAATAAAGTTACTGAAGATTTAAAAGGAAATTTTTACGCCAAAGTAGAAGCTTTTAATCCAGGTCATTCCACAAAAGATAGAATTGCTTTATTTATTATTGAAGAAGCTGAAAAAAGAGGAATCCTTAGTCCAGGCGACACAATCATAGAAACTACATCGGGAAATACAGGTTTTAGTCTAGCAATGGTTAGCATAATTAAGGGGTACAATTGTATTTTAGCTGTTACTTCAAAATCTTCCAAAGATAAAATTGATATGTTACGAGCCTTAGGAGCAAAAGTGTATGTTTGTCCTGCCCACGTTTCTGCTGATGATGAGCGTTCTTATTATAATGTAGCTAAGCGTTTGCACGAAGAAACAAAAGGTTCAGTTTATATCAATCAATATTTCAATCAATTGAATGTAGATGCACATTATAAATCTACAGGTCCGGAAATTTGGAACCAAACCAATGGTAAAATTACTCATCTAATTGCTTGCAGTGGAACTGGAGGAACTATTTCTGGGACGGCAAAATATTTGAAAGAAAAAAATCCAAATATTAGAATTTTAGGTGTTGATGCTTTTGGCTCTGTTTTGAAAAAATACCACGAAACTAAAGAATTTGATAGCGAAGAAATTTATCCTTACCGAATTGAAGGTTTAGGAAAAAACCTGATTCCTTCGGCTACAGATTTCGATGTTATCGACAAGTTTATGAAAGTTACCGATGAGGAGAGTGCGCATTCAACAAGAGAATTAGCCAAAAACGAAGGTCTATTTGTAGGTTATACTTCGGGAGCAGTTCTTCAAGCTATCAAGCAATATGCTGAAGAAGGTGAGTTTGACGCAACTAGTAATGTAATTGCAATTTTCCCTGACCACGGTTCTCGTTATATGAGCAAAGTATTTAGCGATGATTGGATGAATGAACAAGGTTTCTTTGATAGTATCAACGAAGAAGAAGCTCAAAAAATTGAATTCATAAAATAAATACAAGCATTAAGAAATGATAAAAGAGCCCTTTTGAAATCAAAAGGGCTTTTTTTGGCTTAAGGTTTTTAATACCAAGCATTATTATATTTTATCCAATCTAACCACTACGTTTGTCACGCTGTGAAGCGTCCCTGCTCTCGTGCATTGAGAATCCTACGGAGTGACAAATAGTCTTTTATTATTGGGCTATTTTATAACTGTTTCAAATCTAATTCAGCAGTTCTGGAGTATTGAGAATTAATTCTATTTTTTTGATAATGATTGTAATTTGATTCATTTGGGCTTCAATATTTCTAAAGAAGAGACTAATATCTCTATTTACCCAACTGTCAGAGATAACTCTAGCTCCAAGGCTAATTCTTAAAACTGCGCTTTCAATTTTAGTATCATATTTTACTTCTACAGCTTGTCCTATATGGCATTTTTGAGCAGCCAACCTAATAATTTCCAAGGGAGCAGCTTCAAATTGATTTGATAGATCAGAATTTAATAGGGTGTAGAGTTTTTTTACTTTGTCAACCGACAGTACTTCATTGTTTTTAAGAATAAAGAAAGGGAAAATGGTACGGATATTTCTAATACCGAATTCTTTACTAGAGTAACTATTGGTTTTGGTTTCGTTGCCATAAATTGGTTCCAAAAATGAGGCATCGTTTATCGAGTCTTCAACAAAATTGCAAAACATTTCAATACCCATATTTCGATACAGAATGGGAGTTTTATAATAGCGATCCATTTCAAACATAGCCGCATACCAACGCATATAGGAACCATAATTATAGCCATCAGATAAAGCATTTGAGCAAAACCAAGAAATGGGCCAATCCGAATGATTGTAGTATTGGGTTAAGCCTGCAGGTAAAGATTTCTTGACAGAATTAAGTACTTTGCTAACGTTTTTAGGGAGTAATAATGCACCAGAATAGGGAGGCCCTGTAAAGTATTTGCTGCCAGTTATGGTTACGCTATAGCCTTTGTTTAAATAATGTTGAATATCGCTTGGATCTAATCTCAGTTGCGATGCATCTACAATTATTTGTATGGATACCTTAGGGAGTTTATTCAGTTTTTTGATTAATTCGTCACTCGGTGATTGGTATCCTAATTTGGATTGATCCATCGTATGCAACACAATATGCCTGCCTTGTTCATTGGTTTTGTAAATGGCATCATAAACTTCCTCATCTAATTGTTGAGGGGATTTTAACGCGCCATTTTTATCTCTAAATGGGATTTTGATCAAATCGACATCCCTGAATCCTTCAATTCCATCTCCTTTTTTCACTGGGAAACTTAAAGCTGTCGTGTTTTCGAAATGACATCCTTTTAATGCCGATGCTACCCCGCTGCCCGTCTCATCCGAGGCTACCAAAACGTGTGTAATTTCTTTATCGGTAAAAATCTGAGTAATCGCAGCTATTTGCAAAGAAGAATCGGTTCCTGAGGGTGAAAAAATTATTTCAGATTCCTCACTAAGTTTGAATATTTTTTTAAGGTTGTTTTTTAATAATTCAGAGAATTCAATAGTGGCGTTTTTGAATCCATTTTTCAAACTGTTTCGGATTAGGATGCTTCTAACTTTATCCGTTTTGTCGAAAGCGAAATTAGAAACACTAGTTGCAGTCGACGAGGAAAATGTAAAAGCCTCCGGTCTCGGGAATGGACGGCAACCGTATTTGTTTAGCAAATCAATTTCGTCAATATTTAATCTAAGATCTCCACCGTCCATCAACAAATACTCGGTTGGTTTGGCCAGATTTTCAATAATGGTTTCCCAAGACTCATTAAACTCTTTGTTGGTGTTGTTTAATCCGTGTAATGATTTTAGCTCGGTATGGTTTACTATAGTTTCAATACTAAAAGTGGTATCGTTTTTAATTAAATTAATCAAAAAATAATCGAGGTTTTTTAATTTTTCTTTGTCATCCTTCGGTAATAACTTATAGAATATCTTAGTCACCTCAAATGCAGCCAAATCACAAATAGCAGTATTGTGCTTTTCACTATTTAAGGCTTTGTACCAAAGTTGCCATTCGATACCGTATCTTAAATAAACTAATGCTAATGCAGGTTTACTTAAAAACGATGTGCCAATTACGATAGATTTGTTGGGAACAATTTTAAAAATATCAGGTTCGGTTGTAGACGTGATGATTTTGATATTGTTTATTTTGGGTACTGTATTAAATCTCTTTAAAACACGAACCAAATAATTCACATTCTCTTTTTCAAACAAACTGGTTCTTTTGTATTGATTTTCAATAAGTATGTTATTTGTCATAAGCGTTTTAATTTATTGACTTTCATAGAATAAAGTCATTTCTAATGTAATTTTATTGACAATCAAATTTAAAGTTATTTTGTAAAGAAAGTAACTCGATTATCGTCTATTTACGCAATAATTATTGCCAGCGTGATGCGCCCATTTCATTTGATCAGCTTTCTGGTAACGGGGTCTAATTTCAAATATATGAGGAAGCTTCGTTTTGAGCATTTCGTACTCAATTAATACTACTTTCAGAGATCTTACCCTTTACAAAATCTAAAATTACAGTTAAAAAATCACTTGTGCAAGCTATTGTAAATCGGGTACGCGCATCATTTAATTTGTTCGTTGCCTTATCGTTGGGCAAGTAATTAAAGTTCCGCAGTTTTTTCTTATCTTACTTTAACAGGAAGATAATTGTGAAATCGCATACATTAAATAATTTGACGTAAGTAAATATAAAAAAAGCCTCTTTTTTGAAGAGACTTTTTATATTGCATTCTGAATGAGGATTACTCCTCCATAGTATGATATACGTTCATCACGTCATCATCTTCTTCCATTTTTTCGATTAGTTTTTCAACGTCGGCCATTTCAGCTTCGGTTAATTTTTTTGTGATTTGAGGAATTCGCTCAAAACCAGAAGAAAGAATTTCTATTTGTCTGTTTTCTAATTCTTTTTGAATGGTTCCAAAGCTATTAAAAGGAGCGTAAATTAAGATACCATCTTCGTCTTCAAAAACCTCTTCAGCTCCAAAATCGATTAATTCTAGTTCTAACTCTTCAGGATCAATTCCAGTAGCCGGAATACGGAAATTACAAGTATGGTCAAACATAAACTCAACAGAGCCTTGTGTTCCCAGTGTACCGTTGCATTTGTTGAAATAACTTCGAACATTGGCAACAGTTCTGTTATTGTTATCAGTTGCAGTTTCGATCAATAAGGCAATTCCGTGTGGTGCGTATCCTTCGAACAATACTTCTTTATAATTTGCTGTGTCTTTATCAGTTGCTTTCTTGATGGCGCGTTCAACATTATCTTTAGGCATATTCGCTGCCTTGGCATTTTGTATTACAGCTCTTAATCTAGAATTGGCGTCAGGATTTGGTCCACCTTCCTTAACGGCCATTACAATATCTTTTCCAATTCTGGTAAATGCTTTGGCCATTGCCGACCAACGTTTCATTTTTCTTCCTTTTCTGAACTCAAACGCTCTTCCCATTGCTAAATTTTAATTTTTGAACTGCAAAAATACAGTTATTAGTTATTTTTTCAAATGTTTTTTCATATTTATAACTCCCAAGAGATTGGCACCAACCGCAAGAAACCAAGTTTATTTTCCGTAATTAATTATGTCATTTAGGATATTAACGGCTTCCTCTATATAAGGATTGGTTTTGAGGTCTTTCATTTTATAATTATTTATTTCCTGCAGGTACTCGTCAGAATTCAATTTTACTTTATCGTAGGAATTGTTAGAAACAATACAGGGAGTTTCGGTCGCCGCGATCTTCTTTACTTTTTTCCACAGCGTGTCGATTTCGTGAACATCATTAAACACATTTTTAAAAGTGATTGGAAGAGGTGCTTTCGAACCAGAGTAAAGTGCATTGATTTCTTTATTTGTGGCAATAATTTCATTGAACAAGGCATTGTTTTTAGTTCGAGTACTGCTTTGGTCAATTATTTGGGGATAGTAATCTTTTCTAAACGGAGAAAATCTAGCTTTGGAATTAATTTGATCGTATTTCAAAGCCGTTTTGTAACTCGATTCACGAGGGCTAACACTGTCTAATAATATTGGAAAAGTAATATCTGGAATAATACCTTTTATTTGATTGCTATCGCCTGTAACTCGGTAGAATTTTTCCAATGATAATTTCACAAAATCTTGCTGATTATTATCCAAAGTCACTATTGTTTGCATAGATGCTTTTCCCAATGAGGTACTCCCTGCAACAATAGCGCGATTGTAATCTTGCATGGCACCAGTAAAAAACTCACTTGCCGAAGCTGAATTTCCATTTATCAAAATAATAATTGGACCATAATAAGCGCTTCCGCGATTGTAATCTTTCAGGATAGTTTGCTTTTTTCTGCTATTTACAATAACGGATAAGGGTCCATAATCGATTAATAAACCGGCCAATTTTATAGCTTCTTCCATCGAACCGCCGCCATTATCTCTAAGGTCTATGACTAAACCTTGAATTTTGTCTTGGTTGAGTTTTAAAACTTCGTTATACACATCGTTGGCGCAACCTTGAATGCTAAAGCCATCAAAATCGGAATAAAAATTTGGAATGTTGATGTATCCCGTTTTGATTCCTTTTTCGACTATGAAGCTGGTAACGGCATTTGCAGTAGCCTTCATTACTTGTTTTTTGAGAATGACATCCAGAATGTTTCCGTTTTTCTTTTGAATAGTCAACTCGATTTCCTCATTAGACTCCGAAAATATTAACTCACCAATTTTTTCCAATGAAGAGCAAGACACCAAATACGAGTCTCCATTTTTATTGGCTACTTTTAAAATTATATCTTCTTTGTCGAACTTCTTGGAACGAGCTGCTGGCCCTCCAGGTACTATTTCGTCTATAACAATTTCTTCTTTTTCGTTGAGCGTCACATTGAGCCCCAAGGACAAGCCGCTGGTGGTTAAATTTGACATAAAACTGGATCTGGCGTCCTGCGAAAAGTAATTGGTATGAGGGTCAAAATAAGTACAGAAAATATTCAATAAATCATTTTGAAGGCTAGAGCCAATACCGCTTTTACTTTCAAGAATATTGCTTATTTTGCAAATGTTATTGTCGAATATTTTTGCCTTTGCTATTTTTTCCAGTTTGAAAAAATTTTGGTTGAGAGAATCCAAATTGGGGCTTATTTTTGATATGTCCTCTAGAATATCAAACTTCATTCTTTTTTTCCAAACGCGCTCAAAATCCTTTGATTCTAATTCGAACGGAAACCGTTTTTTCGAAAATCTCACGGTGTCTTTGCCATTGTAATCTAGGACTTCAGGACGTATTTTTTCAAGAATATTTTTCTTTCTTTCTAAAGCAAATTGATACATCGAGACAAAATCATTCATAAATGAACAATCATTTTGGATAATATAATTATCGATATTGAGTCTGTGTTTGGAGAGTTTTTCGTATTCCGTTTTGGTAAATAAGTTTCTGTTATCGTCTAAGCCATCCATAAAACTGTCAAAAACATAGACCGATAAACTGTCGTCAACTGGTTTTGGATGGTAATGTTCACGTTGAATCAGGGTATTGATTTTGGAAAGTAATTCACAGGTTTTGGAGCTATTTTGAGCAAATAGAGAAAATGTCGATAAAAAGAGTAGGAATGAAAACTTTCTCATATGTGTGTCTATGAATACTATAAAAAACAAATATACCGCAGATTCGCAGATTTTTTTAGTCCGTTTTGTTGTTGTTTAATCTGCGAAATAGCGGTTGATTCCTAGCGGTATAGAATTATTATTTCTTATAAAAAGGCAATTTTACCAATTTGGCCGGAACGTCATTTTTTCTGATTCTGATAAAAATGGTACTATCAATGGCGCTGTTTTCGGTAGTAACGTAGCCTAAACCAATTCCAACATTCATAGAAGGCGACATTGTTCCAGATGTTACGATTCCAATGACATTACCAACCGCGTCCACTATTTCATAATCATGTCTTGGTACAGCGCGTTCTTGCATTTCGAAGGCAACTAATTTTCTTGAAACACCCGCTTCTTTTTGTTTTTTCAAGTTTTCGGAATTGGTAAATTCTTTCGTGAATTTAGTAATCCAACCCAATCCTGCTTCAAGAGGAGAAGTGGTATCGTTGATGTCGTTTCCATACAAACAAAATCCCATTTCTAAGCGCAAAGTATCACGGGCAGCCAGGCCAATTGGCTTTATTCCGAAAGCAGCTCCTGCTTCGAAAACTTTGTTCCAAATTTGTTCGACTTCGGCATTTTTGCAATAGATTTCAAAACCTCCTGAACCTGTATAACCTGTAGCTGAAATGATTACGTGCTCGATTCCTGCAAAATCCCCAACTTCAAAATGATAATAAGCGATTGCAGATAAATCGACTGAAGTCAACGCTTGCATTGCTTCGACTGCTTTTGGTCCTTGAATAGCCAATAGCGAATAGTCATCTGAAAGGTTTTTCATCTCAACACCCAAATCGTTCTGAGCAGAAATCCAATTCCAATCTTTGTCTATATTTGAAGCATTGACTACCAATAGATATTGTTCCTCTTTTATTTTGTAAACCAATAAATCATCTACAATACCGCCATCATTATTTGGTAAACAAGAATATTGTGCGAGGCCGATGGTCAAAGTCGCAGCATCGTTTGATGTTACTTTTTGAATCAAACCTAAAGCATTTGGTCCAGAAAGCAAGAATTCGCCCATATGGGAAACATCAAAAACACCTACAGCGTTGCGAACCACCTCGTGTTCTGCATTAACACCTTCATATAAAATCGGCATATTGTATCCGGCAAACGGAAGCATTTTTGCTCCCAAACTCTCGTGTATGTGCGTTAGCGCAGTATTTTTCATGGTCGATTGACATAAAATTATAAGTGGCTAATTTATTGATTATTTATGGAGTGACAAAGGTTTTTTGAGCGACTATTTTTTTATCGATAATTTTTATAGTTTGTTTGTGACTTTATTTATTCTAATCTGGATGAAGTATTTAACTATAAAATTAGTAAGATTTTTGAATTATTTTTTGTATTTTTAACGTACAAAATTGATTAAATGAAAGCCTTTATTTCCCTCGACAAAACTGAAATTCTAAGCAGATATAAACCCATAAATGAGCATACTCATAAAGGAATTCAAGGACATGCATTACTAATAGGAGGTAGTTACGGAAAAATAGGAGCAATGACCTTGGCTTCTAAAGCATGTTTGAAAACAGGTTGTGGATTAGTAACCGTTTTTTTGCCGCGTTGTGGCTATCGAATTTTGCAAATTTCCAATCCTGAAGTTATGGTTTTGACGGATATTGCAGTAAAATACATTTCTAAAATAATTTTTAATTTTGTTCCACAAGCCATCGGAATTGGACCTGGAATTGGGCAGGATATCGAAACTCATACAGCGATTCATCGGTTCATAAAAACCAATACAGTTCCGCTGGTGATTGATGCAGACGGATTGAATATTATGGCACAAAATAAAGAATGGCTGACTTTTTTACCTAAAAAAACTATTTTTACGCCACATCAAAAAGAATTGGAACGACTAATAGGGAAATGGGATTCTGAGGAAGATAAATTCGAAAGAACGATTGCCTTTTCAAAACAAAACAGTCTTATTGTGGTAATGAAAGGTGCGCCAACTTATATTATTGATGGCGATACTATTTATAAAAATACTACTGGAAATGCTGCTTTGGCCACAGCTGGAACTGGCGATGTATTGACAGGTATGATTACAAGTTTATTAGCGCAATCTTACGAGCCTATTGATGCTGCCATTATTGGAGTTTACCTTCATGGGTTAACTGCAGATATTGCTTTGCCAGAAATGGGTTATCAAGCTTTTATAGCTTCGGATATTGTCGATAATATTGGGAAAGCCTATTTGAGTTTGGAGAAGTAATGGTAGCTATTGAATTCTTTTTTCTAATACCATAAATTCCAAAGGTTCATTCGAAGTTTGACTAAAAACCTCGCTCACCGGAAAAGGTTCTCTCAGTCCAGTATCAACAAAGCCCTTGCGTTTGTACCACGAAATTAATTCTGCACGGACCGTAATTACCGTCATTACAATTTTATATAGCCCTAACGCCAAAGCAAAAACTTCAGCTTCTTGCATTAACTTTTTTCCAACACCGCTATTTTGCAACTCAGGAGAAACGGTCAGCATTCCTAAATACAGTTCATTTTCTTTTTCTTTCAATAAAACACAACCAATAATTTGATTGTTTTCCGTATATTTTAGAATAGTGTTTTTTGGGTCTTGGATAATTGCTCTTAACTCATCCTCGGTAGTTCTCTTTCCTTCTAAAATATTGGCTTCAGTAGTCCATCCTTTTTTTGATGATTCCCCACGATAAGCTGAATTAATTAGTTTATTTAATGCAGAAACGTCTTCGATAGTTGCTTTCGTAATCATAAAGTTACTAATTAAACGGTTTCTAAAAACGCCTTCAATTCCTCGTAAGTTTTGATTTTTACGCTTACTTTTTCTTTATTCAACACGCTTTCAATTTGAGTTGGAATCGGAAGTTTTACGTTTAATGCAGGTTCAACCACATCTAAAAATTTGATAGGATGTGCAGTTTCTAAGAAAATTCCAATGGCGTTTGGATGGTTTTTCAGTTCCTTTTTCAAGCCTAAATACCCAACAGCTCCGTGAGGTTCTGCGATATATCCATCGGTTTTGTAGATGGATTGCATTGCTTCCAAAGTTTCGGCATCGGTGTATGAAAATGAAGAGAAATCTTTTTTGAATTGTTCCACATCGTTGTTGTACATTTCTTGAATTCGGATGAAGTTACTTGGATTTCCTACGTCCATCGCATTCGAAATGGTTGCTTTGGAAGGTTTTGGATCGTAATTTCCTTTTTCTAAAAATCTTGGAACGGTATCATTAACATTTGTCGAAGCCACAAAATGTTCGATAGGTAATCCTAATTTTTTGGCAATAATTCCTGCACAGATATTCCCAAAATTCCCACTTGGGCAAGAGAATACCAAAGGTTTGTTTTGTGATTTTAGTTGTTTGTACGCAAAGAAAAAGTAAAACATTTGCGGCAACCAACGCGCAATGTTAATCGAATTGGCCGAAGTCAAATTGTGGTGTGCCAAACTTTCGTCTAAAAACGCTTTTTTGACCATATCTTGGCAATCGTCAAAAACACCATCTACTTCCAATGCTTTGATGTTTTGTCCCAAAGTGGTCAATTGTCTTTCTTGAATGTCGCTCACTTTGCCCGAAGGATAAAGAATCACTACTTCTACACCTTGAACCCCTAGAAAACCACTGGCAACCGCTCCTCCTGTATCGCCAGAAGTGGCAACTAAAACGGTGTTTTTATTGTCTTTTTTGTCTTTGTTGAAATAACCCAAACAGCGGGACATAAAACGAGCTCCCACGTCCTTGAACGCCATTGTAGGTCCGTGATACAATTCCAAGGCATAAATCCCTTCTTCTACTTTTACCGTTGGGAAATCGAAACATAAAGTTTCGGCTATGATTTGTTTCAAGGTTTCAGTTGGGATTTCGTCGCCTACAAATTGTTGAATGGCTTCGAAAGCAATAGCTTCGTTGCTCAGGTTTTCAATATTCTCGAAAAATTCAGGAGCTAAAGGCGTGATGGATTCTGGAAAATACAATCCTCTATCGGTGGCTAATCCTTGAATCACTGCTTCTTGGAAAGAAACTTGCGGGGCATTGTGGTTTAAACTGTAGTATTTCATTTTTTAAATTACGATTTACGATATTTGATATACGATATTGTAATTCTAACTTCGTATATCGTATTTCTAACTTCTTATATTCTATTTTATATTTATTCTTGTATCTTATTTTTTAAATCCATTCTGGAATGTAAAAACCGAATGATTTCTATTTCTTCTTTGTCAACGATACTATAAAAAATAATATGTTGTCCTGATTTGAATCCGTAAATTTCTGCTGAAATTTCAACATAATTTCTTCCTAAAAACTGATTTTCACTTAACTTTTGGCAATCCGAAAGTAATCCATAATAATATTTGTCTGCTTGGTCTTCTGACCAAACCTCGAATGTATAGTCCCAAATTTTTGATAAATCTTCAAAAGCCTTGTTGGTAAGATGAAATTTAGGCATCTCTTTTTTTAGCTTTTAAGGATTCTAAATGTTGTTTCGGATTAAAATTTTCGGCAATTCCGCTTTCAATTCCATCGTTAATCGCTTTTTTGAGAGCGGTTATTTTGTTCTCTTCTTCTTCTAACATCCTCAATCCAGCGCGAATCACTTCGCTTGCATTTTTGAATCTGCCTTCTGAAATTCGACCGTCAACAAATTCCTCAAAATAATCTCCTAAAGAAACTGATGTATTGCGTCCCATATCTTTATGTTTTTTTGCAAAGTTACCAAATTTTGGTAATTTTAGAAATAAATTTAGAATAATCTCTCTTAAGGAAATTATTTGGAAGCTTTA
The DNA here is from genome assembly GCF_044348915.1 of Flavobacterium sp. Lineage (GTDB taxonomy): Bacteria > Bacteroidota > Bacteroidia > Flavobacteriales > Flavobacteriaceae > Flavobacterium. Next base: position 16,688 of record NZ_JBIKRX010000012.1, read on the forward strand.
TATTATGCTGACCCCATCCGGATTCACCTGCGACACGTGAATCTCATAGGGCAAATTCATTTCTTCATATACTGCACTCATTGCCTTGGCGATTTTCTCGGCGGTTTCTTTTCCTTTGCTTAGCGCAAATATAGAAGGGCCAGAACCAGATATTCCTGAACCCAAAGCGCCGTTTTCGTAAGCGGTCTTTTTAATTAAATCAAAACCTGGAATTAGCATACTGCGAATGGGTTCGATGATTTCGTCGTGTAACGAGCGTCCAATCAATTCGTAATCATTGGTGTACAATCCAGCGACTAATCCGCCTACATTTCCCCATTGGGTGATGGCACTTTTTAGAGAAACGGTTTGTTTTAGTACCGAACGTGCATCCGATGTTTTTAACTCAATTTGAGGGTGAACCACGGTCGCATATAATTCTGATGGGCTGTCAATTTTGATGATATCCAACGGATTTGAACTTCTTACCAAAGTAAAACCTCCCAATAGGCAAGGAGCAACATTATCAGCGTGAGCGTTTCCGCTCGCTAATTTTTCGCCTTGCATAGCAAATTTTACTAATTCTTTTCGGGTAAAAGGACGACCTAGTAATTCATTAATTCCGAAAACTGCTCCAGCAGAACTGGCTGCGCTGCTTCCGATTCCGCTTCCGGCTTTGATGTTTTTGTATATTTCAATTTCAAAACCAAATTCCGTTTCAACTTCCTCTAACATCGCCAAAGCAGCCACTCCAGAAACATTTTTTTCGGTTTCTAAAGGCAAATTAGCACCCACAATTTTGGTAATCCGAACTCCTTTTACATACGATTTTCGAATAATCATTTCGTCACCTGCAGTAGTCAAACACAATCCCAAAACATCAAATCCACAGGAAAGATTGGCAATGGTTGCAGGGCAAAATAGTTTTATTTCATTCATAGTTTTAATTTTCAGTAGAGACGTTGCGCTGCAACGTCTCTACAATGGTAATTATATATTTCCAATACGAATTACATCGGCAAAAATCCCCGAAGCTGTAACTGCAGCACCAGCCCCAGCACCTTTTATTAATAATGGTTGGTCGATATAACGGTCGGTGTAAAATTGAACAATATTATCCTTACCTTCTAAATTATAGAATGGACTTTCTTTTGGAATGAATTCCAATCCAACCTTAGCTTTTCCGTTTTCGAAAGTGGCAACAAATTTCAATCTGCTGTCTTTTGCTTTCGCTTCGATCAAAAGGTTTTCGAAGTGGGATGCGTGTTTGATTAATGATTTGAAAAAATCTTCATTGTTTGTTGTGGCCATACATTCTGCCGGAAGAAAAGAATTGTTTTGAATGTCTTCAATTTCCATTTTGTATCCACTTTCGCGAATAAGAATCAATATTTTTCTTGCAACGTCCACACCGCTCAAATCGATTTTTGGATCTGGCTCTGTAAATCCTTGAACTCCTGCTTCTTTCACCACATCGTGGAATGAATTATTTTCGTCGAAATTATTGAAAATAAAGTTCAAACTTCCGGATAAAACTGCTTGAATTTTGTTCACTTTATCGCCTGAAGCGATTAGATGCTTCAAAGTATCAATAATCGGTAATCCTGCACCCACATTGGTTTCAAACAAGAAAGGAGCATTGTATTGACGGGATAGATTTTTTAATTTTTTGTAGTTGTCGTAAGCCGATGAACAAGCGATTTTATTACAAGTCACTACGGCAACATTTTGTTTTAAATATTGTTCGTAAGTTTCGGATACGGCTTGATTAGCTGTAATATCTACAAAAATACTGTTTCGCAAATTCAGAGCTTTCACTTTTGCAATAAAAGCCTCTTTATCGGCAGTTTCTCCATTTGATAAAAGTGCTTGCCATTCTTTCAATGGAATTCCATCTTCGTCAAAATACATTTTTCGAGAATTGGACACCGCAACAACTCTCAGGTTTATTTTGAGGTTTTCTTTTAGGAATTTCTTTTGTTGGTTGATTTGTTCGATGAATTTTTCGCCTACGTTTCCAACGCCCATCACGAACAAGTTCAATTGCTTGGTATTTTCCTCGAAGAAGTTTTCGTGAAGCGTGTTCAATGCTTTTTTCACATCTCTTTCGTTGATTACTGCCGAGATGTTTCTTTCGGAAGCTCCTTGGGCAATGGCACGGATGTTTACATTGTTTTTACCTAAAGTGCTGAACATTCTGCCGCTCAATCCTTGGTGGTTTTTCATATTTTCACCAACAAGAGCGATGATGCAAAGGTCTTTTTCGACAATGCACGGGTCAATTTTGTTTTGAGATATTTCTTGTTGGAACGCTTTATTAATCGAAATTTCGCCATTGTTGGCATCCGTATTTAAGATTCCAATACAAATCGAATGTTCCGATGAGGCTTGAGTAATAAAAATGATGTTGATGTTTTCCTGAGATAATACCTCGAACAATCTTTTTGAAACTCCAGCTACCCCAATCATTCCGGAACCTTCAAGAGTGATTAAGGTGATTTTGTCAATATGAGTAATTCCTTTTACGGGACTAGTGTGTGAATTGTCTTCGTTGGATATAAAAGTTCCAATAGCCTCTGGTTCGAAAGTATTTTTGATCCAAATCGGGATGCCTTTTTTGAAGACAGGTTGGATTGTTGGTGGATACAATACTTTCGCACCAAAATGAGACAACTCCATTGCTTCCTGATAGGAAATAGTAGCAATAGGTTGGGCTTGTTTTACGATTTTTGGATTGGCGGTAAACATTCCGTTTACGTCAGTCCAGATTTCTAATTCGGATGCGTTCAAAGCACCTGCCAAAATAGCTGCAGTATAATCGGAACCGCCACGGCCTAAAGTAGTTCCAATTCCATCTTCGGACGAAGCTATGAAACCAGGCATTACGACTATTTGCGCCTCATTTGAAGCAAAATAATCAGCAATTAATGCATTAGTGATTTCAAAATTTACTGCTGCTTTGCCAAAATTATTATTGGTTTTTATGAGTTCGCGGCTGTCTTTGTACCCTGCATTTTTATGGTTTTGCTTGAAGGCTTCGGCGATTATGTAAGAAGACAATAATTCACCAAAACTCAGAATAGTATCCGAAGTTCTTGGTGACAATTCACCTAAAAGGAAACATCCGTCTAATAATGTTTCAAGGTGATTGATGATTCTTTTGATGTGGCTTAGCAATCCACTTTGTTCGCTGACTGGTATTAATTCTTTGATGGCGTCTAAGTGTTTTTTCTCGATTTCGGCGACTATTTCTTTGTAACTTTCGTCGTTTGAGGCTGCTTTTTGAGAAGCAAGGACTAATAAATCGGTAACTTTGGTAAAAGCAGAAACGACTACGATTAGGTTTTCTTGGGCTGCTTTTTTGATAACTATATCTAATACTAATTTTATGTTTTGTGCATTGGCAACAGAAGTTCCGCCAAATTTTAATACTCTCATTTTATTGTTTTTATTTTAGAATGCAATTATTTTCTATACACCTATGAACTCTCTTCATTTAGAAAAAAGCAGGCAAACTGGATGATATGTAAAAATGTATACCCCTAAAGGGTAGTGGTAGTTGTAGTAGTGGTGAAAGTAACAGCAACGGCAGCTCCTATTGGAGTTGTTATCGAAGAATGATATGTTTTGTTGTTGTTTTTCATTTTGATTTTTCAAAAGTACTGATTTTAATAAAATAAAAACAAACTTTACTACTGTTTTTGCGAATATTTTAAAAAACCGATGCTTGAAAAATGAATATTAAAAATTTTACCGATTAAATCTTGTTTTTTAATATTGGTTTGTGGAATTTTGCGCCCTCATAAAGATTAAACAAAATGGATAATACACATTATATAAGCACTGAAATACTTTCCTTGAAAACGGTGGAAGAAATTATTTCGAGCAATAAATCCCTGGCATTATCCGACGAGGCCAAAGTCAATATCCAAAAATGTCGTGATTATCTTGATGCCAAAATGGAATCGCATTCGAAACCTATTTATGGTATTAATACTGGCTTTGGTTCGCTTTGCAATGTCAAAATTTCGAATGATAACTTGTCAAAATTACAAGAAAATCTAGTGAAATCGCATTCTTGCGGAACAGGGGAAGAAGTGCCTGCTGCAATTGTAAAATTGATGTTGTTGCTCAAAATACAATCCTTGAATTATGGGCATTCTGGAATTCAGTTGCAAACCGTAGAGCGTCTAGTCGATTTCTACAATAATGATATTTTACCGATTGTTTATACCCTTGGTTCACTTGGGGCTTCGGGCGATTTGGCTCCCTTGGCCCATTTGTCACTACCATTATTAGGTGAAGGCGAGGTGTTTTTTGAAGGAAAGAAAGTCCATTCTAGCGAGGTTTTAGAACATTTTGGTTGGAAGCCGATTGTTTTGAAGTCGAAGGAAGGTTTGGCTTTGCTCAATGGCACACAGTTTATGAGTGCTTATGGAGTTCATCTTTTGATAAAAGCTAATAAGTTTTCTTATTTAGCGGATTTGATTGGAGCTATTTCTCTAGAAGCTTTTGATGGACTGATTGAACCGTTCCACGAATTAATTCATTCTATTCGACCTCATAAAGGGCAAATTGTGACAGCACGCCGAATAAGCGATTTTCTTAAAGGCAGCAAAATTAGTAGTCAAACCAAAAAACATGTTCAGGATCCTTATTCCTTTAGATGTATTCCGCAAGTTCACGGTGCTTCAAAAGATGCTATAGATTATGTTAAGAATGTATTCAAAACCGAAATCAATTCGGTTACTGATAATCCTAACATCTTTATTGAAACCGACGAAATTATTTCGGGTGGAAATTTTCACGGGCAGCCTTTGGCTTTAGCTTTGGATTTTATAGCCATTGCTTTGGCAGAATTGGGTAGTATTTCAGAGCGAAGAACCTTTCAATTGATTTCGGGATTGCGGAATCTTCCAGCCTTTTTGGTTGATAATCCTGGTTTGAATTCGGGATTAATGATTCCTCAATATACCGCTGCTAGTATCGCTAGTCAAAATAAACAATTGGCTACTCCAGCAAGTGTGGATAGTATTGTTTCAAGCAATGGCCAAGAAGATCACGTGAGCATGGGGGCTAATGGCGCGACCAAAGCTTTACGCATTATGGATAATCTAGAACGCATTCTTGCAATCGAATTATTGAATGCTTCCCAAGCTATTGAATTCAGAAGACCCTTGAAATCGAGCGTGTTTATTGAAGAGTTTTTGAAATCCTATCGTCAGGAGGTTTCCTTCGTAAAAGAAGACCGAATTTTGCATTATGATATTGATAAGACAGTTCAGTTTTTGCATAGTTTTCAAGTAGAAGTAAATTGTTAACAATTACTTAACATTGGCGTAAAATAAAGAAGTAATTTTGTCCTTTAAAATTAATTAAACATTAACAAAATGTCAATAAATAGTATTTTCCAGTTTTTAGTTCCAAAAGATAAAAAATTCTTTCCTCTTTTTGAAGAAGCTTCTTCAAATTTAGTTCAATTGGCTTCGATTTTGCATGAAGCTGTAAATCTTCCTTTGAAGGAAAGAGACGAACTTTTTTTGAAAATTGACGAATTAGAACAAAGAGGTGAGGACATCACTCGACAAACTAATTTGGAATTAAGTAGAAATTTCATTACTCCGTTTGACAGAGAAGATATTCACTCATTAATTGTATCTATTGATAATGTAGCCGACAACCTCCACGGTGCAGCTAGTAGAATGCGTTTATATCAAGTAGGAAAAATCACTAAATCTATTCGAAAATTGACTGAGATCAATCTTGAAGCTTGTCAGCATATTGACAATGCTGTGAAGGAATTGAGAGATTTGAAAAAAATGAAAAATATTACAAGTGCTTGCGCTAGAATTAACAAGTTAGAGGCAAAATCTGATGATGTTTATAACAAAGCTGTTGCCGATATCTTCGAAAATGAAACTGATGCTAAAAATATCATCAAGTACAAAGAAGTATTGTTGGTATTAGAAACTGCAACCGATAAATGTAAAGGTGTAGCTAGTGTTTTAGAATCTATCACCGTAAAACATTCGTAACTAATTTAGAGATTAAGCATTTGAAAACAGAAGGTTTGTTTAGAATCATCTTGTTTAAAATTGATTAATTTTTCAATCTTTCAAATAAAATTATGGAATTTACGCTACTTATAGTCATCATCATTTTGGCTTTGATTTTTGATTACATCAATGGTTTTCACGATGCAGCAAATGCAATCGCTACCGTTGTTGCTACCAAAGTTCTTTCCCCTTTTCAAGCAGTAGTTTGGGCTGCTTTTTTTAATTTCTTGGCCTATTGGGTTTTTGGTTTTGGCGTAGCAGATACTGTTGCCAAAACCGCACATACGATGGATATTAATCTTGTGGTGATTCTTGCTGGGGTTATTGCTGCTATTTGTTGGAATTTATTGACGTGGTGGTTGGGAATTCCCTCGAGTTCTTCACATACTCTTATTGGTGGATTTGCTGGTGCTGCCTTAGCACACGCTATTGCAATGCACGGTTTTGGAGGTTATGTAACGGCAGATGGGACAACCGAACATTGGTATGATATAGTAAGTTGGTACAAGGCAGGAAAAGATGGAGGATTGCCATCAGGGGTTATTATCGTAATTGCCTTTATTGTTTTGGCACCTCTGGTTGGGGCTTTTGGATCCTATATGATTTCGATTTGGTTGTTGAATGCCTCTACTAAAAAAGTATTGCCAAAGGTCTTTACCATAGCCTTGATGATTGGAACTATATGGTTTGTGTATGAACAAATGGTCCCTTATGCTAAAATTGAAAAGCCTCGCTTTGACTCTCATTTGTGGAGCGTTGTATTCGAATCTCATAACATCAAATGGTTCTTAGTGGCCTTTATTATCCTATCTATTTCAACATTTGCATTGACTTTTAGTAGTTTGAGCTTGCATAAAGCAGATGCAGTTTTGAAAAAAATGCAATTGTTATCCTCAGCTGCTTTTAGTTTAGGACATGGGGGTAATGATTCTCAAAAAGTAATGGGTATCATTGCTGCTGCTGTTGCTGTTTATATTAATACTACAGCACAAACCCAAGAAAGTATGGCAGCTTGGTTGAATGTAGTTCTTCCAAATGATGATTTGGGTGTAAAAGGAGCGATGCCGGGTTGGATTCCATTGGCTTGTTATTCGGCGATTGCCGCTGGAACCTTAAGTGGGGGATGGAAAATTGTAAAAACAATGGGGTCAAAAATTACCAAAGTAAGCTCTTTTGAAGGTGTTGCTGCTGAAACTGCTGGTGCTTTGACACTTTATTTTACAGAGCATTTGAAAATTCCTGTAAGTACAACACACACGATTACGGGTTCGATTATTGGAGTTGGATTAACTAAGAGAGTTTCGGCTGTTCGTTGGGGAGTTACCGTGAGTTTATTGTGGGCTTGGGTTCTTACCATTCCTGTTTCGGCTTTATTGGCTGCGATAGTGTATTATATATTGAGTATTTTCTTGAGATAAGAAATTACTTTATCTAATAAATAAATCCTCTCATTTGCTTAATAAATGAGGGGATTTTTTATAATCTATTTTCGTTAGCCAACTTCACAATCAATTCGCCAAAAATGGTATTCGCCCACGCAAACCAATCGCGGGTATATTGTTTGGGGTCATTGCGGAAAAAGGATTCGTGGATGAATCCAGTATCTGCGTGAGTTTCTTGAATCATTCGAATACAATACTTTATTTCTTCGTTGTTTTTACTGGTCATGGCGCGCATGATATAGCTCAACGGCCAAATCATTTCTTTTCCAGTATGAGGTCCACCGACTCCTGAGTATTTGCCTTGAGCATAATAAGGATTGAGCGAACTTAAAACCAGTTTTCGGGTGTTTTGGTATACTTCACTATTCGGGTCAATATTTGCGATATAAGGAAGCGAAATCAAGCTAGGAACATTGGCGTCATCCATGTGCAGCACACTGCCGTATCCATCGATTTCATATGCAAAGACTTTTCCGAATTCAAAATGGTTAACAATAGCATATTTTTCAAGGGCAGCTTGAATTTCGTTGGCTAGCTCGTCACATTCCTTGGCAAAAAAATGATCTTTCAAAATTACCGTTGACATTTCGGCTAATTGGCGAAGAGAAACCACTGCAAAGTAATTGGAAGGGACTAAGAACGGAAACAACGTTCCATCGTCTGAAGGGCGAAACACGGAGCAGATTAATCCTATAGGTCGCACAGGATTTCCATAACCTTGACCTTGAGCAGTGTCATTTGGAGAATCTCCGGTACGGCGGAAGGAGTAGGGTACCGCATCGGTTTTGCGTTGTTGTTCTTTAAAAGTTTGCACGATTAATTTCATTGCTTTGGCCCAATCAGCATCGTATGGCTCCAAATTTCCAGAAATTTTCCAATATTCGTGCGCCAATCGGATGACATAACACAATGAATCTACTTCAAATTTTCGTTCGAAAACTCCGGGCTTCATTTCAGTTTTGTCATTTGTGTGTTCCGCTGAGAGTTCTGGTCCGTAGTTAAAAGCATTGGCATACGGATCAATCAAAACGCATTTGGTTTGGCGATTGACTACGCCAGCAATCAATAGGGAAAGCTTCTTATCTTTGGTTACAAGAGGGATATAAGGCCAAACTTGGGCCGAGGAATCGCGCAACCACATTGCATCGATATCACCAGTAATAACAAAAGTATCTGGCTTGCCTTCGAGCGAGTAGTGCTTGATTGTGGTATCTAAAGTGTTTGGAAAACAGTTTTCAAACATCCAAGCGAGTTCTGGATCCGCAATTTTTTTCTTGATAGAGAGGATAGTTTGCTCAACTGCTTCACTTACAAATTTTCGCTTTTGTAGCGGGGGTCTTTTCGAAATAAAATTCAAATTATCCTGTAATAGTGTATTTGAAAAAATAGAGTTCGTCAGAGACAAGGATGTTCCTAAAGTCACGAGACTGCCATTGATAATAAATTTTCGACGACTGACCATAATATTCGTTTTTGAGTTGAAACTGAAACAGTTTTATTTAGTAATCCTTTTTGTCCAATCTAGAATTTCTGCCAAAGCTTTTGGCGAAAAGGTTTGTTCTATTGTGGCATATTCGCCTGGAGCTCCTGTTTCGCATTCCTGAAATAAATGATTCAATCCAGGCAGCTCTTTAAAAGTTCCCTTTTTGTTCCCGCCTTTTTCTATTGCTTTTCTAATGGCGTCCAGATTTTCTTTTGGTGAGACTTGTAAATCTTTTTCTCCATTCAAGGCCAATACCGGACATTTTACTTTTTCGAGAGCGGGAGCGGGGTCGTATTTGATGAAGTAACTCATCCAAGGGTAGGCAATCTGATCGACTTGGAGTTTTACATAGGCGTCATTGCTCATTCCATTTGGAATTTTAGTGTCTGGATTTTCTTTTAGATTTTGATTAAGCGCTTGTGTTAAATCGATTTTAAGTTGTTCGATACTAGTCGATTTTTTTACAATTTCGAAGGCTTTTTTATTGCTTAGCTCGCTTTTTTGTAAATCCTCATTACTCATTCCGGCGGCTTTCCCTATCAATTTCTGTTGCAGCAAAAGCAATTGGTCTCCCGGCATACCAGGACCTGCAAGCAAAACGATAAAGGCCACATCTTTCGATTGGCTGGCAATCGTTGGGGCAATCAATCCACCTTCGCTGTGTCCGATTAAGCCGATTTTTTTTGGGTTGATTTCTTTTCTCGTTTTCAAATAGTCAATAGCAGCTTCGGCATCAGTAGCGAAATCCATACTTGTGGCTGTTTTGAAATTGCCTTTCGATAAAGCTGTTCCTCGGTCGTCGTAGCGGAGTACTGCTATTCCGTTTTTAGTTAGGTAATCTGCTAAAACAAGAAATGGTTTGTGCCCCATTAGTTCTTCGTCTCTGTTTTGTGGACCGCTTCCGCTAATCAAAACTACCACAGGATAAACTCCCTCTTTTTTGGGTAACGTAAGCGTTCCAGCTAATGTTATTCCCGCTTTTTTATTTTCGAAATTGAGGTCTTCGGAGTAATAGGCATAAGGTTTTACGGGTTCTTGCGGTCGCAGTACTTTCTCCTTTTCTATTTCTTGCCTTGATAAATTCATTGGAAAAGACATACCACTTTGTTTGAAATTGCCAGTTACAATGCCGTCACGGCCTAAAACACCTTCGTATGCAATTTGGAGAGTGCTCATTTCAATTTTCAAGTTTGAGTTTTGAAAACTTGTACTGCTAACCGGAAATCCTTTCGCTCCCTGGTCTGGGCTATCCATCGTGCAACTGTAGCCTGTCTCTGTTTTGCTGATATTGAAAACGACCCTCAACTGCATTCCTTGCACTTTCAAGAGTCCGTTCCATTGCCCTGTTATGTCTTGTCCGTAGTTGGTCAAGGATGCAAATCCGAGGATTAATAGCACTATTATTTTTTTCATTTGATAAAGTCTAGATGTTTATATTTTGAATTACTTTAAATTGATTATAAATTTAGAGCCTTTATCGATATAAAGGTATTCTGGTTTTTTTGTGTTACTAAAGTAAGAATAAAATAGGAACAAGGTAAAAAAGAGGACACTAAATCCTCTTACTTTCTAAAGTTATAGGGATGCTAAAAGCTTTAGGACTTTTTATTTAATCTAGTAGTTGCAGTTTTCTAAAGGCCTCCTTGGTGGAATGGAGTCTAATAATAGGAAATTCGTCCATATTGGTCTCTTGTTTTTCGACATTGGTGGCAAAAAAATAAACAGCATTCTTTGTTTCAAGGTATCCCACCAACCAACCATTATTGATATCATTTCTCATTCCCCAACCGGATTTTCCGCTTAGAGTATAACGTTCCGTTTTCTCAATTTGCATGACATCCTTCATTATAGTTACGGTTCTTTTCGAAATCGGTAGCTTTGAGAAATAGAATCTTTCTAAAAAGTCAATTTGTTGCATGGGGGAAATTCTAGATTTTCCTTCTAACCAAAAATTATCAATGGTCAAAGTGTCGAAAACCATGCCTTTGTAATTCAATTTTTTTAGATAAGATTGCATTCTTTTCATCCCAACTTTTCGTGCAATTTCTTGATAACAAGAAACGCAAGAAACTTGAAAGGCTTTCTTGAAAGTTAAATCTTCTTCCCATTTTTTAAATCTTCGTTTTTCGCCTTCCCATTTGAAAACGGCTGAATCACTTTGTACTACTCCCGTTTCAAGTGCAATAATTGAATTGGGAATCTTGAAGGTCGAAGCCGGAATAAATCCAGTTTTTGACCACGAAAAATCGTTAGAATAGTAGGTTTTATTTTTTACATCATAAATCAAAATGGCTCCCTTTACTAACAAACTGTCCAAAATGCTCCCAAGTTCAGTTTTAATGATCTCTTTGGGTTTAGTGTTTTGGCCATATAGTGTATAGTTAAGCAATACAAGTAGAGGCGCAAGGAGCAGTAGTTTTTTCATTTTGATGATGGTAATGTTCTGGAATCATAAAAGTTGAACATGAGGTGCAATTTCAGTATTTGAAAAAACTCGCTTTTCATTTAAACAAATATACAGAAATCTTCATTTAAGCTGCGTTTTTTTGTTTTGTAATTCTTGTGCTTGAATCTTCAAAAGAACTTCACATTGTTTAGGAAAAAAAAGCAAAGCCAGAGTAAAAACAAAAAGTTCTAAAGGAATCATTATGGCTGTCAAAATTCTTAACTTTGCATCAAAATCAAGTCAAATGAAAATAAATCTAAAAAACGGCATCGACAAGCTCCTTTTCGGAATGAAACAAAATGATGTTACAGCACTGTACGGAAAGCCTAACCGCAATTACAAAGACGAAGATGAAAATGTGATTTTTGCTTACAATGCACTGAAAATGCGCTTGACTTTTTATAAAGATGAAGAATTCAAGCTAGGTTATATCGTGGCTTCAAGTACTGCTCTAGAGTTATTTGGTAATAAAATTATTGGTAAAGAGATTAATGCGGCTAAGAAAGAATTGGCTACCAAAGGAATTACTAAATTCACTCAAGAGGAATTTGATACTTTCGAAAATTATTTCAACGAAGACAATTGGATTATCCTGCAAACCGAATTTGAGGAAGTAGTCAAATTTGAAATTGGTGCCATCATCAATGCTAAGGATGAATTTGAATGGAAATTTAAAAAATAGTTTTTAGTAATCAGTTTTCTTGTAGTCAGATCTTTATAAGAAAAAATCAAAGAAACAAAAAACCGACAAGTTCCAATTGCTTGTCGGGTTTATTTTTGTCATTGCTCAGATTTCTTATTTAGACTCAGCTTTATTGTCCATAATTTCTATTTCGAAAATTAAAGTTGCGTTTGGTGGAATTACACCGCCAGCACCTCTTTCGCCATAAGCAAGATTTGAGGGTAAATAGATAATGGCTTTATCTCCAAATGAAAGTAAACTCAAACCTTCTAAAAATCCGGGAATCATACCGTCTTTTTTTCCCGCTTCGAATGGGAATGCTTGGTAACCGTTTTGAGTATCTCGATTGGCGTCATATTTTCCGTAAGTTTTGCAAACATCAGAATAACTGCTATCAAAAAGATTTCCGTCTTCAAAATATCCGGCATAATTAAAATAGATTGTGGTTCCGTCTGCTGGTTTTACCCCTGTTCCTTTTTGGGTGATTTTATACGATAATCCTGATGGAGTAGTGGTAGCAGTAGCTTTTTCAGCAATCAAATACGCTTTTTTGGCAGCGATTACACTAGCATATTTTTCTTGATACGCTTTTTTTGCTTCAGCTTCGACTGCTGCTTGTTTTTTCTGATTTTCGGCATCAATTAGCGCTTGCTTTTTAGCATCGTCGGCTTTGTTGTTGTAATAATCAGTAAATACTTTTGGTGCATTGAAGGCTTTGGCTGCAGTACCTTTTCGTACGATGGTCACTTTCAAAATTACGTCGTCTTGAGCTATGGCATTTACTACGTCCATCCCTTGAGTTACGTGACCAAAAACCGTATGTTTTCCGTCTAGCCAAGGTGTTTCTTTATGCGTGATAAAGAACTGACTTCCGTTGGTTGCAGGTCCAGAATTAGCCATCGAAAGAATACCTCCTTTGTTGTGTTTCAAATCGGTGATTTCATCTTTGAAGGAATAGCCAGGGCCACCTGAGCCAGTGCCTGCTGGGTCTCCACCTTGAATCATAAAATCCTTAATCACTCGGTGAAATTTCAATCCATCGTAAAATGGTTTTCCTTTAAATTTGGCATCGGTAACAAAGGTATTTGTTCCTTCGGCTAGCGATATGAAATTGGCTACAGTAACAGGTGTTTTTTTGTATTCTAATTGCAACACAATAGGCCCTTTGCTAGTTGTAAGCGTGGCGAAAATTCCTTCGCCAGCTGCCGTAGTTGATGGAGTTGCTTTGGTGGTTGTAGTAGGCTTTTTGGTTGTAGTAGCTGGTTTTGCTGCCGTTGTAGCGGGCTTTTTGGTCGTTTGTGCGTGAAGGTTCAACATCCCCAAGAATAATAATACTAGAATTTTAGCTTTCATTTAAATCAATTTAATAATTATAAAATAGTTGTTCTTTTGCATCTCTAATTTCGTACCTCGTACTTCTAACTTCTAACTTCTAACTTCCTACCTAGTTTGGTATTTTCTCTAACAATTCGATTTCGAAAATGATATTGGTATTCGGTGGAATTACCTCACCAGCACCTGCTTCGCCATAACCCAATTTCGATGGGATAAAAATAACCGCCTTGTCTCCAAAAGACAATTGCTCAATTCCTTCGATAAAACCGGGTATCAAACCGTCTTTATTTCCATATTGAAAAGGAATTGGCTGATAGCCGCCTTGGGCAGCTCTGCTTTGGTCCAGTTTTCCATACAATTTTAAAACTTCTTGGATACTAGAGTCAAATAGACTTCCGTTTTCGAGATATCCAGCATAATTAATAAATACAGTGGCACCCGCTGCTGGTTTTTTACCTCCTGCTTTTTTGGTGATTGCATAGCGCAATCCTGTTGGAGTTAATTTGGCTTTTGCTCTCAAAGTTTCGAAATAAGCTACTTTTTGGTCGAAAACGGCCTGGTATTTCGCGTTTTCGGCTGCTTGGAGTGCCAATTTGTTTTTTTGATTTTCGGCTTCTACTTTATAATAATCTCGAAACACTTTTACTGCATCAAACTTTTTGGCAGCTTCCCCATTTCGGATGATGGTTACCTTTTCCATATAATCGTCTTGCTCGATTTTGTTGACCACATCCATTCCTTGCTCGACTACCTGACCAAAGATGGTGTGTTTTCCTTGTAGCCAAGGAGTTTCAACATGGGTGATAAAAAATTGACTGCTATTGGTAGCAGGTCCGTTATTGGCCATCGCCAATACACCGCCTTTGTCGAATCTCATATCGGTGATTTCGTCTTTGAACTTATAACCGGTATCTCCTGAGCCTGTTCCCAAAGGGTCTCCTCCCTGAATCATAAATTCGGGTATGACTCTGTGAAATTTCAAGCCGTCATAAAACGGTTTCTTTTTAAGATTTTCATTAGTGATGAATTCGTTTTTCCCTTCAGCCAATGTCACAAAATTGGCAACCGTAATTGGAGTTTTTTCATAATCCAATTGTACAATTATAGTTCCTTTGTTGGTTTCAATTTGGGCATACAATCCGTCTGGAAGGTTGTTTTTCTCCTCTTTGCAAGAGTAGAAAGTAGTAATTAATGCTAATGCTAATACAAAGCTTTTTTTCATTTCTAAATCTAATTGGTTAATGTATCTTTAATTTTATTTACAAGTTTGGTTTGAGTTTTAGGTGCTTCATTTGAAACGGGGGTTAATACGCCGGATTCCCTAAGCTGAATTTCTTTCTTGAAGGCTACTTCTGAAATAAAATTGTGCAGGGTTACTGTACAAACTAGTGGCTGATTAGGGCCAATTTTTTTATCGTCACCGTGATAACCGTAGGCAATATGCGAAGGAAAAAGGAAAATAACCTTCTCGTTTTTATGCATCAATTTGATACCTTCGCGAATTCCCGTCATGACGTTTTGCTTGTCGACAGCATAAGTTTGCGGTTTCAATTCGACTTCCGAATAGATTACATTGCCTTTCAAATCTTTCAATTCATAGTTGAAAAAGGCGACATCTCCTTTTTTGGGAGTAATGGTGTCAATATCGTTTTGAACAACATAGGTGTACCAATATCCTTTGGTCGATGCCATATATTTTACTTTAGGATTGCTCTTGATTAGCGAATCGATTTGTTCTTCCTCGGTAGCAATGAGTTTCTTGTTTCGCTCGGCCGATTTTTTCATAAAGGAACCCGAGGTATGCGAAATAGGTCTTCGGGCTTCTTGGCTTTGTTTGCAACTGAAAACCATAAAAGTGACCAGAATTACACATAGAATATTTTTTAGGTATTTCATACTGCTTATATTTTTAGTTTACGAACTAAATCTTCGAATTTTTGTACGGTTTCCTCCATCGATACTTCCGATTTTCCTCCCGCTGCATTGCGATGTCCACCGCCATCAAAATATTCTCTGGCAAAAAGATTCACATCGAAATCACCTTGGGAACGGAGCGAAATTTTTATGATTTTTTCCTCAGCATTCTCAATGAAAATGGCAGTAAAAACAATTCCTTGAATACTTAACCCATAATTGACAACGCCTTCGGTATCGCCTTTTATATAGTTGAATTGGTCTAACTCTTTTTGTGTAAGTGTAGTGTACGTAGTTTTATGCTCAGGAAAAATTTTCATATTCTGCAAGGCTCTTCCCAATAATTGCAATCTATCAAAAGAGCTATTGTCGAATAGTAAGGTAGGGATTTCGCTGTTTTCGACTCCCAAATCGATCAAATCAGCAATGATTCTATGAGTCGTTCCTGTAGTTTTCGGGAATCGAAACGAACCTGAATCGGTTAGGATTCCGGTATAAATACAAGTGCCAATAGTTTTATCGATCTGCGATTTTTTTCCGAGAGCATTTATGAAATGATATACCATTTCGCAAGTCGAACCATAGGCCACATCCGAAAAAGTCACGGCAGCATAGTCATCGGGCGATTGATGGTGATCTATCATTACGAATGGAGCTTTTAGGCTGTTCAGTACATTTTCCATTTCGCCTACGCGATGCAAAGCATTGAAGTCTAAAGTAAATACCAAATCGGCTTCCTCTAGTATTTTGGTGGAATTTTTCTTGTCTTTTTCGAAAATTTGAACATTTTCTGAACCCGGCATCCAAGCTAAAAAATCTGGAAATTGGTTGGGCGAAACCACCACTGGGAAATGGTTGTTTTTTAGTAAAAAATAATACAACCCAAGCGTAGAACCCATCGCATCTCCATCGGGATTTCGATGCGGAATAATTGCTATTTTTTTAGGTGTCGCTAATAAGGATTGTACTGCTAATATGTCTTGTTCGTTCATAGGTTGCGAATTTACATTTTTTTATACTAAACTCGAAAACAATTCAACATTTAACAAACTTTTACAATGGGAAAAGTTTAAATCACTTCAATACTAAAAATCTTGAAGATCTTTCCTTCTGAAGCGTTGGTATAACCTGTATTTTGAACCTTTTACTATTTGCGAATGATAAATACCAACGGAACCTGATGAATAATAAGCAACTATACAAGCAATGCCAATGTAAGTGCCGCTTTCTACACCAAACAATTCCATTCCCATTATAGTACACGCAATAGGGGTATGGGTCGCTCCTGAAAATACAGCAACAAATCCCATTCCGGCCAAAAGTGCAATCGGCAAGGGGATGACAATCGATAGCGCGCTGCCTAAGGTGGCGCCAATAAAAAATAACGGTGTCACTTCTCCACCTTTGAAACCTGCGCCAAGGGTGAATCCTGTAAAGAGAATTTTGAGCAGAAAATCATACCATGAGTTGGCAGAGTTGAAAGATTCGACTAATGTTGGTATTCCTAAACCAATGTATTTTGTATTTCCAATAAGGTATATTCCACCTACCAAAATAAGTCCTCCTAGAAACGGCCGTAAAGGTGTATCCTGAATGTATTTTGAAAATAATTTAGACCAAAGAAGAGTGCTTCTCGAAAACAACATGGCAGTTAATCCGAATGCAACTCCCGCGACAATTATCCAAGAAAAATGGATTAAACTGAGTTGTGGAACGATCGGAATATGATAATGGGTGTGTTGCACCTGCCATAATTCGACAGTGAAATAGGCGGTATAAGCTACAACAAACGATAACAGAATACTTTTGTATGTGATTTTGCTAAAATATAAAACTTCTAAAGCAAATAGGGCTCCTGCCAATGGCGTTCCAAAAACAGAGGCAAACCCCGCACTGATACCCAGAATGATGAGTGTTTTTCGGTCTGATTCATTCAGATTGAATGGTTTTTTGAATTGGTCTGCAATGGCACCACTCATTTGTACAGCCGTTCCTTCGCGACCCGCAGAGCCTCCAAAAAGATGCGTGATCAAAGTCCCAATAAGAACCAACGGCGCCATTTTGAGCGGAATGGTTTTTTGTGGTTTTTCGTATTCCTCAAGCAATAGATTATTGCCTTTTACTACTTCCTTGCCATAAAAATGATACATTAATCCTATGGCAAGACCTCCTATTGGCAATAGCCAAATAATCCAATTATGGTGTTCTCTAAATTGGGTAACCCACTCTAAAGAAACTAGAAAAAAAGCCGAGGCAGAACCAGAAAATGCACCAATCAAAACACAAATGAATAGCCATTTGGCAAAGAGAAGAAGGGTGTTTTTTAGGTTCATTTAAAGGAGCTGTGATTTTTAGCCACGAATTACACAAATTTGCACGAAAAATTAGCGGTCCAATTGCACAAACATTTAAAATTCATGATTATTCAATTTTGAAACAGATTGTAATTTGTGATAATTAGTGTAATTCGTGGCTTTTTTTTTGTTTAACTATCCAGCCACTACAGCCGTAAATTCTATTTCTACTAGATATTCGGGAGCTACTAATTTGCTCACTTCATAAAATCCAGTTGTCGGTTTAATGTCTTTAAAAAAGGTAGCATGCGCACGAGCAACATCTTCAAATGTAGTGATATCAGTTGTAAAAATTCGAGTGCGAATCACATCTTTCATCCCAACATTCAAGTCTTCTAATACTTTTTCGATTCTTTCAAGGATGTTTAGGGTTTGGGCAAAAGCATCATTAGCTTTTACTTTTTCGCCATCGACAATGGCAACAGTTCCTG
The DNA here is from genome assembly GCF_044348915.1 of Flavobacterium sp. GTDB lineage: Bacteria > Bacteroidota > Bacteroidia > Flavobacteriales > Flavobacteriaceae > Flavobacterium. Next base: position 34,810 of record NZ_JBIKRX010000012.1, read on the forward strand.
ATACTTCGATAAAGTTTCCTATGCGAACGGCACGACAATACCCCATTTTGTCTTCCCAAGGTGAACCGGTCAAGATGTTTTCTCTTTTCATTTTGATTGTTTTATAGTGTTGGTTTGATTTTGAAAGTGTTACTAGTATAACACTCCACTTTTATTTTGCGCTGCAATTTATAAAAAAATAGGATAAGAAATAGCTAATTTATGCTGAGGATTCAGGGATGTATCACTTAAAGCAATTTTTTTCTTTCTATTCTTTCTCTGGCCTCAATTAGGAGCAAGTGTATTTTTTCTTCAAACTGTTTTTTTGGAGGTAAGTCGGTCCAATATTCTGCAACCATAATTCCGTCTTTGTGCATTTCGAGTAGTTCAATTTGTTCTCTACTACTTTCGGCACAAAGAATTAGTCCAATTGGTGTATTTTCGCCGTCTTGTTTTTCATATTTGTCTAACCATTTAAGGTATAGTTCCATTTGACCTTTGTGTTTTGCTTGAAATTTGCCTAATTTTAATTCTATGGCAACCAATCTTTTCAGTTTTCGATGATAAAAAAGTAAGTCTAAATTAAAATCTTCGCCGTCGATAATCATTCTTTTTTGGCGTTCCACAAATGAAAAACCTTTGCCAAGTTCGAGGATAAAAGTTTCTAAATCGTGAAGTATGGCATTTTCTAAATCTTTTTCCAAGTAGCTATCTTGCAAACCTAATAAATCAAGAATGTAAGGATCTTTGAAGGTGTTGAATGGAATTTGAGTTGCTTCTACAATTTGAGCATCAGCAATGCTAGTTCTTTCGAATGTTTTTAAAGCGATTTGCCTTCTTAATTCTCTAATTCCAAATAAATTATTTGATGCGTTTTGTGCATAAAATAGTTTTGCTTCAATAGTTTTTAAAGGTAATAATTCTACAAAATGTGACCAACTCAATTGTCGTGACAGTGGCACGACAATTTGAAAATCGGTAAATTGTTCTGCAAACTGCATCATTCGTCTCAAATTCCTTAATTCAAAATTCTTCCCATATCGTTCTTTCAATTGTGTAGACACTGTCGACACAATTTGTTTTGAATATTCAGCGCGTTTGTTTTGTAGAATGTCTTGATTAATGCGATTGCCAATTTGCCAAAATAAAATAGTGACAGCGCTATTGACTTGAGAAGCTACTTGTTTTTTACTTTGTTCAATAAGTTGTGATAATTCGACAACCAAGTCTTGGTTCGAAAGAATTGAAATATTGGTATTATTCGCCATGATAAGTGATTTGTTTATTTACAAAATGGTGAAATTTCTATCTAGAATTAAGGAAACAAAATGGTTTATAAGACAAACCTACTAAAAATCAATGAATTCTGTACAGTGTGTAAAACACAGAAAATAATTTTATGTTATTTTTGTGACTTCGACTCGTTGATTTCAATTATTTTTGGACTTTCAAAATATTGATTTGTCAGTATTCATCACTTATGAAACAGATTTTTTTATTCCTTTTTAGTATCGTTTTTGCTTTCAATAGCTTTGGTCAAAGCGAATTTAATTCAAAATTCAAAGCCATTCCACCACAAAATATAAAGCCAAAACCCAAAAAAGAAACACTGCCTCCACCTACCGATTTGCCCAAGATTGTAGCTCCAAATGTGTTAGAAAACCCCAATATTCTCAATACCAAACCCAAGCCAAATAATTCATTCCAGATTGGAGTTCCCGAGAATACTTTTTCATTAACGCCCACTCAAAAATTTGTAAATCCTGGTGATTTTGTTCGAGATAGATTGAACAAGAAAGCCGATGACGAGAATCAGGTTGTGTTTCGTAGGAATCAGGATTTGGGAAGTTATAAAACCAATTCACTAACTGCAAAAGTTAGTTATCGTGATTATGGCGAAGTGGATGGCGACCAGATAAGAGTCTTACTCAACGATAAAACCATTGTGCCAGGCGTTTATTTAGATAGTGATTTTCAAGGGTTTGAAATTACATTGGTCGAGGGTTTTAACAAAATTGATTTCGAAGCACTCAACCAAGGTCGCTTGGGACCCAATACTGCCGAATTTCGAGTTTATGATGATAAAGGGAATCTTATTTCCGCCAGTCAATGGAATTTGGGTACTGGTTTTAAAGCCACTATAATTGTTACCAAAGAATAAAAAACTATTGTTTTAGAAGTGCATTGTACTGTTTATACAAAAAAATCAATACAATGATTATACTTTTTTTGATTTTGGATATAAAAATTCTATTAATTTTGGCCCTATACTATGGAATTGTTCCAGTGAAAAAGCTATGAAAAATTTTCTTTTTTTTGTTTTTATGATTAGTATTTCATCAAGCGCCTTTAGTCAGTTTGATTCTAATATTAAATTCAAATCCATACCACCAGCAAATACAAAACCAAAATCAAAGAAAGAGCTTCCGCCTCCATCTAATTTACCTAAATTAGTTTTGCCTAAAATCGTTGCGCCAAATGTTTTTACAGCAACGAATATATTTGGAACAAAACCCAAGCCGAGCACTGCATTTGAATTTGGAACAGCTGAAAATCAATTTTCGATGACTTTGAAAAACAAATTTGAGCACAAAATGGGCGATGTGTATCAAGAAAAAATGGCTAAAGATTTAGACAAAACTATGATTCGCGAAGGACTCAAAGAGGATACTAGTTTTTTGGATAGAAAGGATCGGGATTTAGGAGAATTTAAAACCAAATCTGATTTTTTACTTATTAATTACAGAGATTACATTCAAATCGATGGTGATTTAATTACTATTTATGTAAATGACAAATTGTTTCGCTCTCAATTGTTTTTGTATTCTCAAATGAGTCAAGTTAAAATTCCTTTAGCAGCAGGGATTAATAAAGTAGAGCTGGTTGTTGCAAGCACAGGAACTTCAGGTGGAAATACAGCTGAAATTCACGCCAGTGATGATGCTGGCAAGGCAATTACCGAGGAATATTGGAACAATTTGGCCTTGGGAACAAAAATTAAATTAATAGTGATTAAAGAGTAATTTATTTTTTTTTAATTTCGATTTTTCATTCCCAATTATAAAAAGTATTTTTGCCGCATGCAACACAACGTACTTATTTTAGATTTCGGATCGCAATACACACAACTTATTGCCCGACGCGTTCGCGAATTAAATATATTCTGCGAAATTTTTCCCTACAATCATTTTCCCGCTGATTTGTCAAGTTATAAAGCGGTAATCCTAGGTGGAAGCCCATTTTCTGTTCGCGGAGAAGATGCCCCACATCCTGATTTGTCTCAAATTAGAGGAAAATTACCCATGCTTGCCGTTTGCTATGGTGCCCAATATTTAGCCCATTTTAGTGGCGGTGAAGTAGCGGCATCCAATACCAGAGAATACGGAAGAGCAAATTTATCCTATATCAAAGATGACGAAGTTTTCTTCGAAGGCGTGGCCGAAAACAGCCAAGTTTGGATGAGTCATAGCGATAGTATCAAAGCCTTACCAACCAATGGAGTGAAGCTGGCAAGTACACACGATGTTGAATTTGCAGCTTATAAAATAGAAGGTGAAACGACTTATGCCATCCAATACCATCCCGAAGTTTTTCATTCGACCGATGGTGCAAAAATGTTGGAGAATTTTTTAGTAAAAATTGCTCATGTGCCTCAAAATTTCACGCCAAATGCTTTTGTTGAAGAGATTGTGGCTGAAATGAAAGAAAAACTGCAAGATGACAAAGTAGTGCTTGGACTTTCTGGAGGTGTCGATTCTACAGTAGCCGCAGTTTTATTGCACAAAGCCATTGGGAAAAACCTCTATTGTATATTCGTAAATAACGGTTTGCTTCGAAAAGATGAATTCCAAAGTGTTCTAGATCAATACGAAGGAATGGGACTAAATGTAAGAGGAGTAGATGCTTCGCAACGTTTTTATGACGCTCTCGCGGGAGTTTCTGAGCCAGAATTAAAAAGAAAAGCGATAGGAAACGCCTTTATTGAGGTTTTTGATGTTGAATCACACCGAATAGAAGATGTTAAATGGTTGGCGCAAGGAACTATTTATCCTGACGTAATCGAGTCTGTTTCAGTAAAAGGTCCATCGGCAACGATCAAATCGCACCATAATGTGGGTGGTTTGCCAGATTATATGAAATTAAAAGTGGTGGAACCTTTGCGAATGCTTTTCAAAGATGAAGTGCGTAGAGTAGGAGCAACACTAGGAATTGACCCAGAATTATTAGGAAGGCATCCTTTCCCTGGTCCTGGATTATCGATTCGTATTTTAGGAGATATCACTCTTGAGAAAGTTCGTATCCTGCAAGAAGTAGACAAAGTTTTTATCGACGGATTGAAATCTTGGGGATTGTACGATCAAGTTTGGCAAGCGGGAGCAATTTTACTGCCTGTGAATAGCGTTGGAGTAATGGGCGATGAGCGTACTTACGAAAAAGTAGTAGCACTTAGAGCAGTACAATCTACCGACGGAATGACTGCGGATTGGGTGCATTTGCCTTATGAATTCTTGATGAAAGTCTCTAACGATATTATCAATAAAGTGAAAGGTGTGAATAGAGTAGTGTATGACATTAGTTCTAAACCGCCTGCAACTATTGAGTGGGAATAGAAAATAAGAATCGTTTTCGAACGATATTTATGTAAATTATATAAAAAACGGTATCAGATTTTGGAATAAAATTTGATACCGTTTTGCTATCTTTGAAAAACTAATTTTTTTACAATTACAAAAGGATGAAATATTTTATAACAGCGTGTTTGGTTACTTTGGTTTTTTCTTTCAACAGTTTTTCTCAAGAAAAAAACACTACTCATAAAGTGGAAAAGGGAGAAACTATAGCCCAAATTGCGCAAAAATACAATGTCACTCCTTTTGATATTTATCAATTAAACCCCGATGCGCAAAGTGGTTTAAAACCTAATAGTGTTTTACTGATTCCCAAAAAAGGAGATAGCAAGAAACCCAATTCTAAAGTTATAACGCATAAAGTAGAACCTAAAGAGACTTTATATGGCATCGAAAATAAATACGGTGTTTCAGATGAAGACTTGAAGAAAGTGAATCCCGATCTAGTGAAATTAGGACTGCAAATAGGTCAGATTCTAGTTATTCCTTCAGGTGCAAATGCTAAGTCAGTAGTCACAACTTCGGAAAAAGTAGTCTATCACGAAGTGCTTCCCAAAGAAACCAAATATTCTATTGCCAAACAATATGGAATCACTATTGAAGAAATAGAAAAGCGCAATCCCGAGGTTATTGCCAATTTGCCCATTGGTTACCAGCTGGTGATAAAAGGGAATCCTCCAAAATCTGATAAAGTAGTACCAACAACTTCCAAAAAAGATACAGTACAACCCATTCATTCCAATCCAATTCTTCCGCAGGAAGTTGAAGTGAAAAAAACATATACTTCATTGTCGAAAAACTCGAATGATAGAAAAAAATTGGTTTTGCTTTTGCCTTTTAACTTGACTAAAATTGAAGGTGATACCGTAAATTCTACAACAATGCGTTTGAAAAAAGACAAGTTTTTAAATATGACCTTGGATTTTTATTCAGGTGCTTTAATGGCAATAGATTCGGCTAGAAGCATCGGAATTCCTGTAGATGTTAGCATTTTTGACTCACAAGAAACCAAAAGCAGTTCAAATATTGCTACCATTCATCAGCAAAATGATTTAGAAACTGCCGATGCTGTTATTGGTCCTTTTTATCAAAACAATGTCGAGAAAACGGCCGCTTTATTGAGTGATAAAAATGTTGCCGTGATTTCTCCTTTGTCAAAAGATATCGGAAATTCGTTTCCCAATTTGTACCAAACCATTCCGACCGCCGAAGCTTTAAAGAGAGCCGTTTTCGTGTATATGATGGCAAAAGGAGGAAACATTATTGCAGTTGTCGATAAGAAAAAAGAGTCGGCCCGACAATTCATACAGCAGAATTATCCAGAAGTTAAATTTGCTGCTTTGCTTGAAAATGGGAGTTTATCTGCTGAAAGTTTCAAAGGTTTGCTTGTCAAAGGCAAAATGAATTATGTGGTTTTAGCCTCCGAAAATACAGGAATGGTCAAGTGGACTATGGCCACTATGATGAGTGTTATGGCTACTTATAATGTGGAGTTGGTGATTATGGAACCCAACGAAACCTTAGATACCGATGAAATTAATTTTACGAATCTGACCAAATTGAAATTGATGTATCCATCAATATCTCGGGAGAACGAATCAATTGAAGCACTGATTTTCGAAAAAGAATACCGCAAGAAAAACAAGATTGCCCCTAGTACCTATGCCACACGTGGTTTTGATGTGACTTTTGATACCATGATGCGATTGACTCAAGAAAAAGTGTATCAAGATACAGCCGATGAATTTGCAACAGAGCAAGTGGACAACAAGTTTGAATATTATAAAAAAGCAGACGGCGGATACACTAATAGAGGGATTTACATCCTGTATTATGACACTGATTTGATTATAAAAGAAGCTAATTGAGTATTAAGAATTAAGTATCAAGTATTAAGACTAGTAAAATCTAAAGCCCATAAACCCAGAAACCCATAACTCATAACTCAAAACATGACATCAAAAGTAACTTATTTAGGGGATTTAAGAACCTCTTCGATACATTTACAATCGGGCAGCGAAATCATTTCGGATGCGCCATTAGATAATAACGGAAAAGGAGAAGCTTTTTCACCAACGGATACCGTTGCCAATGCTTTGGCCAGTTGTATGATGACCGTAATGGGAATCAAAGCACGAGATTTAGCTGTTGATTTCACAGGTGCTACCGCTGCTGTGACTAAAATTATGCAAGCCGAACCGCGAAGAATTGCAGCTATCGAAATTGTTTTTGATATGAACCTGGCGGCAGACGAGAAAACGAAAACCATCCTTGAACGAACCGCAATGACTTGCCCAGTTTTCCTGAGTTTGAACCCGGAAATCGAGAAAAGGATTAGTTTTAATTGGAAATAAATCAGTGTTCAGTCCGCAGTATTTAGTTTGCAGACTGTCCTTTATACTTTAAACTTGCAACAAGACCAAAAACAGCTCATCAAATTAGCTCATACTAAAATGCCTTTTGGCAAGTATGAAGGTCGATATCTCATCGATTTACCGGAATATTATGTGGTTTGGTATTCCAACAAAGGTTTTCCAAAAGGAGAGCTTGGACAGCAGTTACAATTGATTTACGAATTGAAACTTAACGGACTCGAAGAGTTGATTCGGAATATTAAAAAACGGTATCCTAAACCTTAACAGGTTTGTGGTTTATTGTTGTTTTAAGTGTTAATTTCCAAATCTCGAATGTAATCTCCGTATTCCCAATAGAACATTTCTAAAGCATTCATTTTCTTGTAGAAAAAATCAAAAATGGCATCCCAATGAGCTCTGTTACTGATGCTTAGTTGTAACTTTTCGACCCAGACCCTGCTGATAGTTTTGCCACTTTCGAGCGTGAAATTTTTCTCAAAAACCAAATCTTTGACAAATTCGTCCTCTAAAATACTTTTTAAGGATTCCAATTTTTCGAAATAGACAATACGTTTGTCGTCGTTTCGATGTTCAATATCAATTATAACCTGAGCTTTTTTGTTGTCGGCAAAAAATTTAAACGAAAAGTCTTTGATTTTTGTGTCGTACAAAATCCATTTTCGAGGGTATTTTTCGGCAAATTCTATCCAAAATTCCCGTTTCAACCGTTGCGCTTCTTCTTTGCTATACATTTTTTGGTTTAAAGTTTATTGTTCGTAGTTCCCCGTTTATGAAATTGCCATTGCGATTGAATTTTGCAATTGTTACTTGTTCCTTATTTATTTTTAGACTATATTTATAACAGTTTCAAAGGTGCAAAAATAGGTTTTGATTATGGATTTTCAAGAATTTTTAAAATATGTTCCAAAATTTTTAGAAGTTGCACTTCCAGCCCGTGAAGCGCATTTCAAAATGGTTCCTATTGAAAGATTGGAAAGCCTGAAAAATCAGAATTTAGGCAGTTTCAATCCTAAAACCGCCGCTGTGATGATGTTGTTGTATCCTAAAAAAGGAAAAACTCATTTGGTGCTCATAGTTCGGAATTCGTATGAAGGCATTCATTCGGCGCAAATAGCATTGCCCGGAGGGAAATATGAACCCATAGATGTAAATTATTGGAACACTGCATTGCGTGAAACACACGAAGAAATTGGAATTCATCCCGATAATATTGAAATAATAAGGGAATTTACCCATTTGTATATTCAGGCAAGTAATTTTTTAGTCTATCCATTTTTAGGTGTTTGCAAGGAAGAAATTGTTTTTATTCCTGATCAAATTGAAGTGGCCCAAATTATTGAATTGCCAATTGCTGATTTTTTGAAAGATGATTTAATTGTAAGTACTACAATGTCAACTTCTTATGCTAAAAACATAGAAATTCCAGCCTTTAAAATTAAAGAACACATCGTTTGGGGGGCTACAGCGATGATGTTGAGCGAGTTGAAAGAAGTACTAAAAAAAATACTATAATTTATATTTTTCGTATGTTTGTCCTTCAAAAATATAAATTACACATTTTTTTATGGGATTATTGAAGAGAAATCCTTTTGGACACATTCTTGTTGTGAAACGATTTTTAATTCACGTTTTTGCAGTTTTAACTCATAGGCGGTATCGCGGATTTAATAGTTTACAAATAGAAGGTTCCGAAATAATAACAACCTTACCAGAGACAAGCGTACTTTTTATATCGAATCATCAAACCTATTTTGCTGATGTTGTTGCCATGTTTCATGTTTTTAACGCCAGTTTGAGTGGTCGTGAAGATTCTATCAAAAACCTTGGTTACATCTGGAAACCTAAACTCAACATTTACTATGTTGCTGCCAAGGAGACTATGCAGGCTGGATTATTGCCTAGAATTTTGTCCTATATTGGAGCTATTACTGTAGAAAGAACTTGGAGAGCCAAAGGAAAAGATGTGACCGAGAAAAGAGATGTAAATCCTAATGATACCGAAAACATTAAAATTGCTCTGAATGACGGTTGGGTGATTACCTTCCCTCAAGGCACTACCAAATCCTTCAAACCGGTTCGGAAGGGGACAGCGCACATTATCAAGCAACATCGACCAATTGTAGTTCCAATTGTAATTGATGGTTTCCGTCGTTCATTCGATAAAAAAGGATTGCGGATGAAAAAGAAAGATATTCTTCAATCGTTTATCATTAAAGAGCCTCTGCAAATTGATTATGACAACGATACGATCGAAGAAATTGTGGAAAAAATAGAATATGCTATCGAGCAGCATCCGTCCTTCTTGAAAGTGATTCCTGTAGAAGAATTGAAGGCAGCCGAAGAATTGAATCGATTAAGGCAATGGGAATATTAAAAAAAAGAGTTCGCCTCGGCGAACTCTTTTTTTATAAATCTATTTTTTTCAATTCACTATAATTGTGTTTTAGTTTACTCAAGAACCTGCCGTACAATAATTTGTAGAACAACCAGATAATGCCCATTATCAATAGAGCCACAATTAGTATAGTAAGACAATTGGCTTCTAAAACTGCGTTACCCTCATTTCCTAATTGATTGCTACTTGAATTAAAACCTGCATTAAATCCTTCTATACCACTCAATGCACCTGTGATTCCTCCAATAATAATATTCCAGTAAATATAGTAGGTTACTATTTTCCGGGTTTTTAGGATGTGTTTTATGAGTGTTTTCGAAGAATTTAAAACCGATATCGACTTAAAATTTTTATAAAACAAATAGATAAATACAACAATTACAACGTAGTTAAACTTCTCTAAATAGTTGATGTAGGGATGCAAACGCATAAACTCATCATATTTTGGATCATTTAATAAAAATGAAATACCATTTAATACAACGAATTCAATAATGCTCACAATCAAAATCCACTTTACTATCGAAGACGATTTTTGGTGCAACATAGTATAGATTTCTGCTTCGGAAACTTGTTCGAAGTTTTTTTCTTTTTGCCAATCTTTTTTTAATAAATCCAGCTCTTTCATTTGCAGATTTTTATTGTTTTTTTCGGTCAAATGTAATTCGCAAACTTCTTTAGTTTTTGACAACCAAATCTATCTTTTGCTCATTTCATATTCCTTAAGGATTTAGTATTTTTTTTAATTTTCCTTTTATTCTATTCATTTTTACCCTTGCATTCACCTCGCTTATTCCCAAAGTTTCTGATATTTCGCCATAATCTTTATCTTCAAGGTACATATAAACCAAAGCTTTTTCGATATCATTCAGCTGATAAACCGCTTTGTACATCAGTTTCAGGCGTTCTTCTTCCTCATAATTATAATCCTCGTTGCTTATAAAATATTGCTGAGATTCATAGTCCACTGTCTTGACCGATCGAGTGCTTTTCCGGTATAAAGTGATGGCTGTATTCAACGCGACTCGATAAGCCCAAGTCGAAAATTTACTATCACCTCGAAACTTCGGATAAGCCTTCCATAGCTGAATCGTGATTTCCTGAAATAAATCCTTATGCGCGTCCTCACCATTCGTATATAACCTACAAATCTTGTGGATTATATTCTGATTGGTCTTCAATTGCTGCACAAATGATTGTTCTAAACTATCGCTCATATTTACGTTAGTGGCCAAAACCTGTTTTTTGTTACAAATTAATTGTTTTTTTTAGGAGCAGAACTTTTTAGGATTTCAAGAAACAGTCGTCCCGCTATCATTCCAATCTGTCATTGCGAGGAACGAAGCAATCTCACGCTTTGAATGGTTCGTTCCTAGCAATGAAAGGATTTCCCCTTCAAACAAAGTTCACTGAACTCCTATTAAAATAAAAGTCAAGTGAAGTAATCGGGGCTATGCTAGAACTTTTAGTTTTTCAAAAGTCTTTTTCCTTATAATAATTCACCATCAAATTCACGAATTTGCTATAACTTTCCATTCCGTCTTTTTGTTGGTTCATTTTTAAGAAATTGTCATAGAAATAATGAAAACCTTTATCTATAATCGTGTCGTATTCTTTCCAGAAATCCTCAGTTTCTTTATAATTTTTCAAAATTCCAGGATGAACAGTTTTCAATAATTGGTCAAAGACTTTTTCATCTCGAGCATACCAATTGTTAAGGCAATACCTCAAAGCAGTGCTGTATCCCGAATACTGAAAATATAAATCCTCATTTTTTACTGTAGCCAGAAACCCAATAAAATTGCATTCACTTTCGCTGGCAAAACCTATCTGATGCGCCATTTCGTGGCAAGTAGTCATCGGGGAATTGTACATTGGCATCACATAATTCACTTGCGCTTCATTGGTAAACGGATTCAAATAGCCACCAAAACCCATATAAGTTAGCGGTAAACTAAATAGCGATTTCTTGACACTTTGATTCGTGTATTCAAAATAGGCATATTCACTCCAGAGTACTCTATAGCCATTCAAACTCCTTTCGAAAACCTGTGTATGAGTATAAGGAAAGGGTACTTTCAGACTGTCGTTTTTGGTAATTTTCAGTTGGACTTCATTGGTTTTAGCAATCAGTTTTTTAGTAAAAGTCAGCAAATCCGCATCGTTGTAATCGCGTTCTATTTTCATTTTCTCGAATAGCGGTTGACGGTAGTAATTCATCGCCCACAAAAAATGAAATAGAAAATACGCTATCGAAAATACGCTTACTACTTTTAAAATATTATATTTCCATTCCAGTCTCCACGTTTTTCGCGCTTTCCAAATCGATTTTAGTAGTAATATAATCAGAATTCCGTAGATAATATCTCCGACCGAAAAAGGGATTTTCCCTAGTACAATTCTCGAGGTTTTCGAAATAATCACAAACAGTCCATTGCTGTAAAGTCGTTCGACGAGTTCAGGGAAAAAGGCAATGATTTTTATAAAAACAATCTGAAATAGAAGAAATAAGGGTAGAATATAGTTGCGCTGCATTAATTTTCTTTTGGCGTTAAATTTAATCAATAATCAAGAAGTAGTATTTCTTTTTTGTAAATTTGTGAAGCTAAATTGCCTTTTTAGAAATTTAAACATTTCAAAAAATCTATGTCAAGAGAAGAACTTATTAACGAAACTGTCGAAAAATTGAGACAACTTTCTGATTCCAGAATTCAGGAAGTGTCCGATTATGTGAGTTTTTTGGCGTGCAAAATCGATGATAAAATCATCTCCGAAGGAATTAAAACACTCGCCTCAACTTCCAAATCATTTGAATTTCTTCAAAATGAAGAAGAACTTTATCAAGTGAGTGACATAAAAGAACAATATCAATGAAAAAAGGAGATATTGTTCTTCTTTCTTTTCCATTTACCGATTTGAAAGGCAAGAAAATAAGACCAGCTTTGGTTTTAGTCGTTTCAGATTTGGATGTAATTGTGGCTTTTATTACTACTCAATTCAAATGGCAAAATCCTTTTGATATCCTTTTAGAACCAAATGATTCCAATGGTTTAAAGAAAACTTCTTTACTTCGTTTGTCAAAAATCACTACAATCGACAAAGATTTAATTCTCGGAAAGTTAGGAGAATTGGGTTCGTTCGAAATGCAAAACATAAACGCAAGTCTAATTGAGATTTTGAATTTATAACGTTTTAAATTTGTGTCAAAATAAAAAGTAATACAATAATAATATACCATGAGCCAAGAAATAAGAAACATAGAACCTAAAGCCCTTTGGAACAAATTTGCCGATTTAAACGCTGTTCCTCGTCCATCAAAAAAAGAAGATCGCGTTATCGAATTTATGAAGAACTTCGGAAAATCGTTGGGTTTAGAAACTTTTGAAGACGAAATCCGAAACGTGATTATTCGCAAACCAGCAACTCTAGGGATGGAAAATCGCAAACCTATTGTCTTACAAGGACATCTCGATATGGTGCATCAAAAAAATGCGGATACCGTTTTCGATTTCGACACCCAAGGAATCGATATGTATGTAGATGGCGACTGGGTTCGTGCTCGCGGAACCACACTTGGCGCTGATAATGGTCTTGGAGTGGCGATGATTATGGCAATTTTAGAATCCAACGAAATCAAGCATCCTGCTATAGAAGCTTTGTTTACCATTGATGAAGAGACCGGAATGACAGGAGCTTTGAATCTGAAAGGCGGTATCTTGAAAGGTGAAATTCTCTTGAATATGGACACCGAAGAGGATGACGAAATTGACATTGGTTGTGCCGGAGGAATTGATGTGACAGCTAGCCGTAGTTATCAGGAAGAGGAAACTCCTGAAGATTCTGTAGGTTACACAATCACAGTTAAAGGCTTGAACGGGGGACATTCCGGTATGGATATTCATAAAGGTTTGGGTAATGCCAACAAAATAATGAACCGTTTATTGTTTGATGGTTTTGAGAATTTTGGACTGCAAATTGCTGAAATCAATGGCGGTAGTTTGCGCAATGCAATTCCGAGAGAAAGCGTAGCAAAAGTAATTGTTGCCGGAATGTATGACGAAGCGTATGTTTTTGATATGCAGGAAATCATCAACGACATCAAAACCGAATACAAAACTACCGAACCCAACCTAACTATCGAAATTGTGAAAAGCGATTTGCCTAAAAAAGTGATGGATTTGGGCGTTCAAGAAGGAATTCTGCGTTCGATTTATGCTGCACATAACGGAGTTTATAGAATGTCAGCCGATATGGAAGATTTGGTTGAAACCTCGAATAATATTGCTCGAGTGATCATCAAAGAAGGTGAAATTGTAATTCTAAATTTAACCCGTTCATCAGTAGAAACTTCAAAGTTTGATTTAGCAAATGCTTTGCGATCCGCCTTTGAATTATGCGGTTGCGAAGTGAATTTTACTGGTTCTTATCCAGGTTGGACACCTAATGTAAAATCTGAGATTTTAGATTTATTGGTTAAAATTTACGAGAAACAAAACAACGAAAAGCCAAAAGTAGTGGCTTGTCACGCCGGTTTAGAATGTGGCATTCTAGGAACGAATTATCCAGATATGGATATGATTTCTTTTGGACCAACTATTCAGGGAGCGCACTCGCCTGACGAAAGAGCTTCAATACAATCTTCTCAAAAATTCTGGAAATTTGTATTGGAAATTCTGGAAAATATCCCTGTTAAGCAGTAGGCAGTGGTCAGTTTCTAGAGTTCAGCAAAAAAGTGATAAAAAAATAGTGTTCAGTATCAATACGAAACTGAACACTATAAGCTGAACACTGAACACTTACCTTAGTCTCTTTTAGGACTATTTTTTTTTGCTCTTTTCTCCTCTTTTTTTTCCTTGGCGGTTTTAAGAGGTTCTTTTTTTACGTTTTTCTTTGCGTCTTGACTCTTTGCCATATTATATAATTTTAAAGGTTATTTTTTCGATAATTTCAATAAGTAAATATAGCGAATATTTTTTATATGAATAAGCTTTCAGTTGTTTTTCATATTTTGAATTGCATAAAAAATCCTCAACTTTTTGCAAGTTGAGGATTAGTTTTTATTGATGGATTTGTTATTTTTTTAAAAACAGAATTAAACCCAAAAGGCTGACTATTAAAACAACCAAAGCAGCCAAAACCATTGTCAAATCGCGTATGTTTTTGCCTGCCCAATCCATAAATAAAAATTTGTGGAAAATGGCAAAAGAATAGCCCTCGATTATATCCGATTTTTCAGTAACAGATGCCAGTCTTGAAGTGGCAGTTTCAATAAAGTAAGTTGTGTTTTCGGGTGTATCAAAAGCCAATTTTATAACTGGCAAACGTTTGTTGACAAAACCATATTCTCTACTATTGAATTCTGTTAAAACTTTGGTTTCTAGTAAGGCGGCATCTTCTAAACTTGTTTTTTCGGTTGTAACGTCATCCATTTCGCAACAAGCAGCTTTTGGACCTCCATCACTGAAATAGTAAGCCAGGAATTTGGCGTATTCCACATCAAGGTTTGGAACAACTTTGTTTGTCGCTGCGTTGATATAAAGGATTTCTGATTTTGGATTTTCCTTTTTGCCCCATTTGGATTTTGAATCAGTTTTTGGAGTTGCGTATTTGCTTTTGGCTAAAGTCAATTGGCATCGATAGTAAATGCTGTCATTTAAGGCAATGATGCTCGTATTTTCCAATCGGTTCCAGTCTAAATCAATGGCATTATTTGGTGTTTGGATGTCTTTGGATTCAAAAACAGGTTCGTACACCATTTTATCTAAGGTATAAGGTTCCCATTTTGTTGTAGCGTGATAAGCCCCGCTAAAGGCAAAGGTCAAAGTAAACAATGAAACCCAGATTCCGATTTGGCGGTGGTATTTTCGGACTCCTTTCTTGGGATTCAAACTATCTGTTTTTCTGAATTGTTTCCAAAACAGACCATAAATTACAATTCCACTTATGGCAGAAAAAAAGATGATGGAAAGAAATAAAAACATCACAACAATGCGAATGCTATTGTTGCTAATCCAATCGATGAAAGCCCAATTGTGGAAAGTGTCGAAAAACCAGATAAAAGCTTGTCTTGATTTTGGGTTAAATGTTGCTAGCTTGCTCGAAGCCGTTTCTACATAAACTTCCATTGCATCCGGGCGATTGAAGGTGGTTTTGTAAACGGGCAAGTAGCGGTTGACGTATTTGTATTGCGAAGTGAATTCGGTTAGAATATCGGTTTTGACAATGGTGCTTTTTTGGTCATCTAAGAAATAACGGGACAGCCAATTAGCGTACTTTTGGTCTCCATTTTCCAGTTTCTTGGCATCCAAAGCATTGAAATATACCAGTTCGTCTTTCGTGGTTTTTACTTGATAATAAGTCGAATTGTCAAACGAAACAATCCTGAAATTCTTTAACTCGGGTATCTTGTTTTTTTGCAATACTTCCTGGATGGAGAGCGTTAATTGGGATTTGTCTATTGGTTTTGCTACTAGAAATTCATTAGCAATAGTAGGCTTGAAAAAATGCGCCATAAACGGATGCATTAATCCTGACAAGGTCCAGAAAATAACCGGAATTATGGTAATAATTCCAATAATACGATGCCAAGCATATATTTTTTGCTTGATTTTTTTAACAAACTTCGAATCCTTCTTTTTTGAAGTGTTGACTTCTTTTGGTGTGTTGTTCATTTTTTCTTGTTTTTTAGCCCCGGTAGTAGCGGCATCCTTTTGTGGCGGTGTTCGCCACAAAAGATACAGCGGATGACAGGATTAGCTCCTAATTCTTATTTTCTTAATGAAAAATTATATTGTAAGCCTACCAAAAATGTTCTTGGTGCAGCAGCCGTATAAGTGGGTTGCGAGCTGCTTAAATTTCCTCTCGAAACATTGTAAGCATATAATTTGTCGGTAATGTTGATGATGTTTCCATAGATTTCAATTCCTTTCCATTCGTAACCAGCTCGGAAATTAAAAATGTCGTAACCAGCATATTTAATGGTGTTGATTTGGTCTTGGTAATAACTTCCCACAGATTGCCATTCAACAGAAGTTCTGAATTTAGGCAACCAATTTGGGTAATAACTGATTTCGGAATTGCCGGACCATCTAGGTGCTTGAGGCATTTCTTTTCCGTCCAGATTTTTCAAAACATCGGTTGGATAATCTGAAACTTTGAAATCGATGTAAGTATGTTCGGCAACAGTACCTCCAAAACGGATGTTTACTTGGTTGGCAAGTAGTTTGTAATTACCACCAAATTCCACTCCTTTGTGTCTGGTTTCTCCAACAGAACGGAAATCGGTTGAGTTGTCGGGCAAACGAACACTTAACAATTCGTTTTTACCTTCCATATAATACACAGCATAATCGAAGTTTAATTTTCCGCCCAATAAAGCAAACCAACCACCAATTTCGTAATTATTGAAAGTTGCCGGTTCGAGGTTGTAATAAAACTGAGCGGGTTTTCCTGTAGTTCCGCCAGTTCCAGCTTTAGCTCTAAAAATCGAAGTGATTCCTGGAGGAGCAAATCCTTGGGCATAATTGGCATAAATTCCAGTAAATTGAACTGGATTGTAGTTGGCACCAAATTTAAAAGTAGGTTTGTCGTATATTTTTGTTCCAGTTGAATTGTCGATAGCATTGTTGTAATTGACTTTCAAATTGTCATAACGTGCTCCTGCTGTTACGACCAATTTTTCGTAAGGGTTGATGCTCACTTGTGCATAACCGGCAGTGTTGAAAATATCGGCTGTATAGTTGGATAGTTTTACATCTGGACGTTCGGCAGTGATTTCATAGTAATTCACGGTTTGTTTTCCAGGAGTTCCTGGATTAAGATAGGCTTTCATTTCAAGCAGGTAAGCCCAATAGGTAACAGGGGAATAATCATAAAGTGCTCCACAGACGATTTTGGTGTTTAAAAAATCAAATTTTTGGGTGTGTTGCGTAATGGCACCATAACTTTTGAAGTTATTGGAGTTCACTTCTCCTTTTGCCGTTGTCGGGTTTACAGTAGGGCTCCATCGGATTCCGTAAGACGGATTTTGTCCCAGTTTGTTGTCTCGGTGATAAACGGTAATGTAACTGGCGGTATTATCATTCCAGTCGTGTTCCAAGGTCAATCGTGTTCTCAAGGCATCTGATTTTCTATACGTGAAATCAGTGGTGCTTTTGTAAGTTCTATTGTAAAATGCAGCCTCATTTACGCTTCCGCTCATATCCGAATAGTATTTTCCCCACATTGTATTACTGATTAGTCGAGTTTTTGAGTTGATGTTGTAATCAATTCTCGCATTGAAGTTATCTTTGTTATAATCAGAGAATGTCATCCAGCCATTTTCCTGTAAGCTGGAAATTCCTGCAATATGAAAACCGATTTTACCAATAGTAGCTCCACCGGCAGCTTGGATTCGTTTGTAACCCCATTGGTCAGCCTGCATTCCAAACTTGAATTCTGGATTAATAGAAGGTTTTAACGAAATTAAATTGATGGTTCCGCCAACTGCCTCCGGGCCATACAATGAAGAGGCAGGACCTTTGATTACCTCAATACTTTGAAGATTGAATTGGTTGATTTCCAATAAGGCATTGTGGTTGAAAATTCCCATAGGGCGAATAGGCAAGCCGTCTTCCAGATACAAATAATAGGCATTGGTTGTCATCGGTTGGCGAATGGACATTGAGTGTTGTTCATTGCCTAGATTCACCATCAATACTCCCGGAGTTTTGTTGATGATTTCATAAGCTGCTACAGCTTTAGTTTCGTCAATTGTTTTTGCAGTCAATTTGCTGACAGCCACTGGAGTTTCTTTACGTAATGAGGCTGAACGATTGGCAGTTACAAATACTTCTTGTAAATTTTCAACTTTCGTACTGTCTTGAACAGCTTTAGTATTTTTTTTCTTAGAATTGTTTTGCGCAATGGCGACTTGCCCTAATAGTAATAAGGTAAGGAATATTTTTTTCATTTTGTTTATATAAATTTAGAATAATAACAAGTATTTCATTGGCTTTAAGCCAATGAAAAATGGCTTTTCAAAAAGAATTGAAAAGAGAATTAAAAATTTATATAAAATAGGTGGGAGGTCGAAAGTTAGATTTACTTATCGAAATTGGTTTTTCAGTCGAATGGAAAACTAATAATTGAGAAGAATAGGATTTGAAAGTTTGGGCTAAATCATTTCCAAAAAGGGGTTTGATATAAATGAGCTCCAATTTTTCTTTCAAAATAGTATTCATTTTTCGTTCGTTCTCATCAAATTGCTTTAAGGTCTTACGAAGTTCACAACGCCCGTTACAGCTGTTATTAGCTATTTTTCTCTGAATACAAATTGTTTTGGCAATTTCGTCTTGCTGTATTTTGAACTTAGTAAATAGAATGATATTCCCAAAAGACGGGAGTAATAGAATTGCAGAAAGTACTATGACAAAAAACTGTTTCAGACTATTTTGGTTTTGAAAGCGCAAAAATAGTATTTTTAATAAGACAAATTTGTCTTGTTTAAAAAAAACAGAATAGGTATAGGCGTTTAGGCCGCCCAAAAACGAAAATAGTATTACCTTTGTCAAATGAGTACAAGGGAGAAATTTATAGGTGTGAATTCAATAACATTTAACAAGCGATTTAAGGAAGATGCAGAC
>NZ_JBIKRX010000135.1:0-4962 GCF_044348915.1 Flavobacterium sp.
TATTGCCACTTTTTTATACCGAAATATACACTTTTTGGCAATTTAACAGAGCCTTTTTTAATATTATTTTATCATAAGTTATTAACAATCAGATTGTTAATTTGTTTTTAAGGAATGACTATTTAAACAACCTTTAAACTTAATTGTTATCCAATCACATCCAACTTCGCAAATCTTAACAACAATTTCTTGATTCCGCCTACTTCAAATTTGATTTCCGCTTTTTTGTCTGCACCAACGCCTTCCAAGTTTAGGACTTCACCTTTCCCGAAACGCTCGTGCATTACTATATTTCCAACTGCCAATTTATTGTCAAACAAATTAGCTCCTCCTGATGAAGCGTTGCTCGATACAGGCTTCAATTTACGAATATTTATATTATTATTAGGTTCGTTATCTGTTAAATATTTGGGAGAAGTTCCCGCAGTAGGTTTTGCCAAACGCAATTTTGATTTGTCCACATCACCAAAGATATCACTATCAATCATCGGTTTGTACCGGTAATTATTTTCTTCTGCGGTGAGGTATTCTAAATATTGGCCATCGATTTCTTCTATAAAACGCGAAGGCTCACTATCGGTTAATTTCCCCCATCGGTAGCGCGATTGCGCATACGTTAAATATGCCTGATGTTCGGCACGCGTTAAGGCTACATAAAACAGACGGCGTTCTTCTTCGAGTTCGCTTCGAGTGCTCATACTCATTGCGCTAGGGAACAAATCTTCCTCCATTCCCACCACAAAAACGTGCGGAAATTCCAATCCTTTAGCTAGATGTATCGTCATTAAAGCTACTCTATCTTCGTCGCTGGTGTCTTTGTCTAAATCTGTAGCCAAAGCCACGTCTTCCATAAACTCGGACAAGGCACCTCGGGCGCCATCAATCTCTCGTTGCCCTTCGGTGAAATCTTTGATACCGTTTAATAATTCCTCGATATTCTGGATTTTGGCCATTCCCTCGGGAGTCGCATCTTTCTTTAATTCCTGCACCAAGCCTGTTTTTTTGGCGACGTGATCGGTGATATAAAAAGCATCTTGATTTTCGTTGATGACCTGAAAACTTTGAATCATCATCACAAAATCCTGCAGTTTTTGCTTAGTTCCTGAGTTTAATTTCAAATCTATTTTGTCAATATTCTGCATCACTTCAAAGATGGAACGCTTATAATGATTGGCAGCAACTGTTAGTTTTTCGACGGTGGTATCTCCAATTCCACGATGCGGATAATTGATTACTCGAACCAACGCTTCTTCATCTTTTGGATTCAGAACCAATCGCAAATAACACAGAACATCCTTGATTTCCTTTCGTTGGTAAAAAGATAAACCACCGTAAATTCGATACGGAATATCTCTTTTACGCAGGGCATCTTCCATAGCTCGGGATTGCGCATTAGTACGATATAGAATAGCAAACTTACCATTGGTCAATTGCTGCTGCATCTTTTGCTCGAAAATGGTACTGGCTACAAAACGCCCTTCTTCGGCATCGGTAAGGCTGCGATGCACTTTGATTTTAGGACCAAAATCATTGGCGGTCCAGACAATTTTGTCGAGTTTGGTTTTATTCTTGTCAATAATTGTGTTTGCCGCTTCGACAATATTTTTGGTCGAGCGATAATTTTGTTCCAATCGAAAGGTTTTTACGCCTTCATAATCCTTTTGAAAATTCAAGATGTTGTTGATATTGGCACCACGAAACGCATAAATACTCTGCGCATCATCACCAACGACGCAAATGTTTTGAAATTTATCCGATAAAGCACGAACAATAAGATACTGTGAATGGTTGGTATCTTGGTACTCATCGACTAAAATGTATCTAAAACGGTTCTGGTATTTGGCTAAAACATCTGGGAAACGAGTCAAAAGTTCATTGGTTTTCAACAATAAATCATCAAAATCCATCGCACCGGCTTTGAAACAACGGTCTACATAATTTTGATAAATTTCACCCAAGCGAGGCTTCTTGCTCATTGCATCTGCTTCCTGCAATTCAGGATTGTTGAAATAAGCCTTTACTGTAATTAAACTGTTTTTATAAGAAGAAATACGACTTAAAACCTGTTTGGGTTTGTAGATATCGCGATCTAGTTGCATCTCTTTGATAATAGCCGAAATGGCTCGAACAGAATCTTGAGAATCATAAATGGTAAAATTCGAAGGATAGCCTAATTTATCCGATTCTGAACGTAGTATTCGAGCAAAAACCGAGTGAAAAGTACCCATCCAAAGGTTTTTTGCTTCGTTAGAACCAACGATATCAGAGATACGGTTCTTCATTTCACGAGCCGCTTTATTAGTAAAGGTCAATGCCAAAATACTAAAAGCATCGACTCCTAAGCTCATCAAATAAGCAATGCGAATCGTCAAAACCCTAGTCTTACCCGATCCAGCACCAGCAATTATTATCATTGGCCCATCTTTTTGGAGGACCGGTTCCCTTTGGGCTTCGTTCAGTTGATCGATGTATTTTTGCATAAAAAATCTAATGTTGAATGCAAAAATAAGGATTTAAGAATTAGCAAATCTATTAAAAGTGGAATCAAAATGTAGTTTTTTATAACGACTAAATCAGTGATTTAATCAACAAAAATAGTTTTTCACTTGGTTTTCTTTATATTTGGTCATTATAACGGTTTTATACCATACCAAATAATCGACTATGAAACTAAACATTTTACTCCTCAGTATCTTAATTTCTCAACAAATCATGGCGCAATCTTATCAAAAAATTCACAATAAAGCTATAGTTGTAGACACTCACAACGATATCCTGATGCACACTATGGAAAGTGATCTTGTAATCGATAAAGATTTGAAAGGACAAACCCATAGTGATTTGGCCAGATGGGCTCAAGGAGGAGTTGATGTTCAACTTTTTTCTATTTTTTGCGATGGTGACAAAAAAAATCCTTTTCAATTTGCTGTTCAAGAAATGGATTCGGTAGATGCTGTAGTGGCACGTAATCCGAAAATAATTGCAAAAGTGGCCGATAGCAAAGAATTATACAAAGCTGTGAAACATAAAAAACTGGCAGCTATGTTTGGGGTGGAAGGCGGTCATATGATTGAAAACAATATTGACAATATAGATTATTTCTATAAGCGAGGCACGCGATATATGACGCTGACCTGGAATAATTCGACCTCTTGGGCGACAAGCGCCTACGACGAAACTTTCAATAAAGAACTAAAGCACAAAGGTTTGACTGATTTTGGCAAACAGATAGTGCAACGAATGAACGCAATAGGGATGCTCGTTGATGTAAGTCACGTAGGTGAAGAAACGTTTAAAGATGTTATCAACACTACTACCAAACCTATAATAGCAACCCATAGTTGTGTCTATAATTTATGTCCACACCAAAGAAATTTAAAAGACTACCAAATACAAGCGATTGCCAAAAACGGTGGTGTGATTCAGGTGAATTTCTATTCTGGATTTTTGGATCCTAATTATTTTAAGAATAAACAAACCTTCACAGAAAAACACAAAGAAGAAGTCGATTCACTTTATAAAAGTGGCCAAGAAAAACACAAAGTTGAAGAAGCGCTGTTTGCTAAATACAACACCGAAACAGAGAATTTAAGAGCTCCGCTTTCCCTATTGATTGAACATATTGAATATATCATTAAATTGGTTGGAGTTGATTATGTTGGTTTGGGTTCTGATTTTGACGGCATTGAATCTACACCTCAACAATTAGACGATGTAACCTCCTACCCCATGATTACTAAAGCCTTAGTTGAAAAAGGATATAGCGAAAAAGATATTGAAAAAATTCTTGGAGGCAATTTTTTACGAGTCCTAGCAGCCAATGAAAAAAAATAAAATAAGGTGTTTCTATTGATTTGAAGATACAGCTTAATGCCTAAGCCAAAATTAAAACATCTAACCTTCTAATTTACAATTAAATAGTTTTTATTACATTTACAAAACCTACACATACAACCCTAGCGAAAGAGCATCAATTTAACCTGTCTTTTTACTTATTACGTTAAATTAACTAATATGAATAAAATGAAATCCATTTTGATCGTTGAGGATGAACTGATAATAGCTGCCAACCTTTCGCTGCAACTCACTCATTTAGGCTATGAAGTCATTGGAATTATTCCGAGAGCGGAAGAAGTTTTGTTCCAAATTTCTAAACAAATCCCCGATATTATTCTGATGGACATCAATCTAAAAGGAGATTTAGATGGAATTGAACTGGTTCATTTGATTCAGAAAGAAAATAAAATTCCCATCATTTATTTGACTGCCAACTCCGACGAAGCTCATTTTAACCGAGCAAAAGAAACACATCCCTATGCTTTTGTATCCAAACCTTATAAAAAATTAGATTTACAACATGCTATAGAATTGACACTAGTCCGTATTCAAGAGGAACAAAATAATGAAAAAAGCTTGGAGCCTATCACCGAAGAGCCTTTTATTTTGAGTGATTGTATCTTTGTTCGTAGTCATGACAAAATGGTAAAGGTATGCATCAGTTGCAAAATGTAATTTATTACATTCACAACAATCCCGTTCAACACGGTTTTGTTAAGCAAATGAATTTATATCCGTGGTCGTCGTATGGTTCAATAGTATCAGATAAACCAACTAAAATAAACCGAAAAGAAGTAATTGAAATTTTTGGAAATAAAGATGAATTTATAAAATATCATAATGAAAATCATACTTTTAATGAAATTATCAATTTTGTAATAGAATAATAACTAAATGCTATAACAAACTCCGACAGAGTTATAAACTCTGTCGGAGTTGTATAAATAAAAAATGACAATGAAAACAAAACAAACATCCCTCCTATTTATCGCATTAATAAATTTATAGGTATAGGCGCTTAGAGCACCCTTGTTATCTATTGATTTTATTGATATTTATTCAAATTTCACCATCTTTTTCATTAACACATCGAAGATTGTCCCCATATTTGACCTTCTATTGTAT
>NZ_JBIKRX010000062.1:0-17141 GCF_044348915.1 Flavobacterium sp.
ATATTGCCACTTTTTTATACCGAAATATACACTTTTTGGCAATTTAACAGAGCCTTTTTTAATATTATTTTATCATAAGTTATTAACAATCAGATTGTTAATTTGTTTTTAAGGAATGACTAAATATGGAAAATAAAAAAGGAATCAACTGGTTTTTTGCCCTTATCGCATTTACTTTAGGCTTGACATTATTCAAACACATCGACTTTGCAACATTCACTTTGAAAGACCCGTTTTTAGATGTTCTTTATCTCATTGTATTTGTACTATCTATTTACTTTATGTTAAAAGGTAAAAAGCAGTCTTGAAAATATGCTTCCGTTTTTAAATGTCCCCAGTTCGCTCCTGCTATTAAGGAATACTTCCATCCTTTTGATGCCTTGATGCGTTCTAAAACTAAAAAACCCGACAGCTTTCCAAAAACTGTCAGGTTTATCTTTTATTTGGAAATCTCTTAGTGATTCACTTTTGCCATTTCCTCAGGATTGTGTTTATGTTTGAAAAGCACTGAAAACGCAACGGCAATTACCAAAGCATAGGCAGCAAAACTCAACCAGATATTGTGCCAATCTCTAACTCCATCGTGTGTAAAAAAGGTATCGATCACTTGACCGCTGATGATTCCGCCAAAGAAAGCACCAAAACCATTAGACATCATCATAAACAAACCTTGGGCACTAGAGCGAATAGAAGAATCGGTAGTTGTTTCGATAAACAAGGAACCCGAGATATTGAAGAAATCAAATGCCATACCGTAAACGATACAAGACATAATAATCAGAAATGTTCCACCAAATGAAGGATCTCCGTAGGCAAAGAATCCGAAACGCAACACCCAAGCTAACATCGAAATCAACATTACTTGCTTGATGCCAAATCGCTTCAAGAAAAACGGAATTGCCAAAATGAAGGCTGTTTCCGAAAATTGGGAAATCGACATTATTAAGGTTGATTTTTGTACCACAAAGCTTTCGGCGTATTCTGGCATTTTTCCAAATTCAGATAAATAAACATCACCATACATATTAGTCAATTGTAAAGCTGCGCCTAAAAACATAGAGAAAATAAAGAATATAGCCATTTTATAGGTTCCAAATAACTTAAAGGCATCTAAGCCTAATTTTTTGACAAACGAAGCATTCTCATCAATCAATTTTTGCGGAGGACATTTGGGTAAGCTAAAAGAGTAAATACCCAATACAATCGCTACAAAGGCCGAAATATAAAACATATTGGCAGAGGCTTTATTTCCAGATAAATTGGTCAGCCACATCGCGGCTATAAAACCAATCGTTCCCCAAACTCGTATGGGGGGAAAAACTTTGACAACATCGTAATTATTGTTTTTCAAAATAGTATAGGCCACTGAATTCGACAAGGAAATAGTGGGCATATAACACAACATCGCGACAAAAATTACCCAATAAAAAGTGGTTGGACTATCCACTTGAGGAATATAACAAAGTGCTAGTCCTCCTAAAATATGTAAAATTCCATACAGTTTTTCAGCATTGACCCAGCGGTCAGCAATAATTCCTGTAAGTGCAGGCATAATAATCGAAGAAAGCCCTAAAGTTGAAAATATAGCACCAAATTCGGCACCACTCCATTGTTTGGTTGCAAACCAATAATTACCTACAGTGATTAGCCACGCTCCCCAAACAAAAAATTGAAGAAAGCTCATCAACGTTAGCCGATTTTTAATATTCATAATAACTTAAGTTGAATTAAAAAAACATCTATTCTATTGGGTAAATCTAAGAATAATTTAAGATATCTGAATAATAAATAGGAATTCTTTTAAATAAAAAAACAGCTTCCGGGGAAAAGCTGTTTTTCTAACTAATTAACAAAAAAACTCAATTATGATTTCGTATAAGTAGGTTAAGTTTTTAAAATAGATTGTGGGGCAAACTTTTTAAATGTTTCTTAACTGAGTATTAATGTTTTATTTCTTGATGTAAATATAGATATTTCATCGATTAAAAAACAAATAAAATCGATGAAATACACAAAGTAAGTAAAATATTAAATATTACCTTACAAATATAGATAATTCACAATCTATAATCTAAGGAGAAAGTCGGTCAATTTTCCAATAATAATCTTCTTGTAGTTGGTACCGAATTCTATCGTGAAGACGATTAGGTCTTCCTTGCCAAAACTCTACTGCAACGGGACGAACTAAATAACCACCCCAAAATGCTGGGCGAGGAATTTCTTTACCTTCAAAATCACTTTCTAATTGTGCCAAAGAATCTTCCAAAACAGCTCTCGACGCAATAACTTCACTCTGATTGGAAACAATCGCACCCAATTTGCTTCCTGTTGGTCGAGACTCAAAATATCCATCAGAAAGATTCTCTGAAATTTTCTCGGCTACTCCTTTTATAATAACCTGCCGCTCCATTGAAGGCCAGAAAAACGAAAGGCAAACATTCGGATTATTGGCCATAGCCCTACCCTTTTCAGAATTGTAATTGGTATAAAAAATAAAACCTTCATAAGTGAATTGCTTCAGAAGCACCACTCTCGACTTGGGAAAACCATCCAATCCAAGAGTCGAAACCGTCATAGCATTTACTTCATCTACTCCGCCAAAATCCTCAACTTCGTGAAACCACCTGTTGAATAAATTGATAGGATCTTCTGGAATATTGGTTTCCAAAAGTTCACTTTTCTCATACGATTTTCTATAATTGCTTAAGTCTTCCATTTTTTGGGATTAGATTTTATGAATGCAAAATTACTGTGTTTTTTAATACCAAAACAAATATCAGCCACAAAGTCACAAAGCCACAAAGTTCAATTTTAAAAAGACAATTACTCAAGAAGAACATCTGTATAATTTCCTAAACAAGATACACCAACCAAAAGTTAAAATTACAAGTATTAACATTTCTTAGCGGCTTAGTGTCTTAGTGGCAACCAAATCAAAAATCGAATGATTTGCCATCATCTGCCAGTAGCACATTGGGGAAAATAGTTTCTGCTTGATCTTTGAAATGTCCTATTTTCTCGTAACGTGTAGAATAATGCCCTAAAATCAATTGTTTTACATTGGCTTTCAAAGCAATTCTAGCAGCTTCTTTGGCTGTGGAATGCATCGTTTTTCCAGCCAATGCTTCCTCTGAATCTAGGAAAGTTGATTCGTGGTACAAAACATCAACTTCTTTTATCAAGGGAATAATGCTTTCGTTATAGGCAGTGTCGGAACAAAAAGCATAGCTCAGTGGCGGCATAGGATCAAAAGTCAATTTGTCGTTTTCAATTACACGACCATCTTCCAAAGTGATGTCTTTTCCGTTTTTGATATTTTGGTAATAGCAGGTTTCGATCTCGTAGTTCAGCACCGCATCCAGATTCAATTTTCGCTCTCTTATCTTTTCCTGAAATAAAAAACCATTGGTGTAAACCCGATGATTTAAAGGAATAGTTTTCACAATTACTTTATCATCTTCAAAAATAGTTTCACTTTCTTTGGATTCTAATTCGTGAAAGTACAAATCGTATTTCGTCCAAGAATTTGACAATCGCAATTGCAAATTGACAATTTCCTTGATTCCTTTTGGTCCATAAATATGCAAATCGGTGGTTCTGTTGAGCAAGGCAAAAGTTGAAATCAAACCAATCAAGCCAAAAAAATGATCGCCGTGCAAATGAGAAATAAACACCTGATTGATTTTCGAAAACTTAATTTTGTTTTTACGCAATTGCACTTGTGTGCCTTCACCGCAATCAATGAGAAAAAGCCTATTCCTGATTTCTAATACTTGAGAAGTTGGATTAGTAATAGTTCTTGGAGTTGCCGCATAACAGCCGAGGATGGTTAAATTCAAAGTTTATTCGCTTATTTGGTTAATCGCTTATTTGGTTAATCGGTTATTTGGTTATTTAGTTATTCGATTAAACAGTTAAGCGAATACGCAATTAACCTTTTAAAACCCTAAATCTCTCTCAATCTCCTCCATTTCAATAATATCGTGGGCTTCCTGCAACGAGCGAACTATAGCTAATTTATCGGAAACCGCATTAAAATCAGGCTCCGAAGTCACAATAATAAATGATTTTTTTGCTTTTCTATGGGTTTTGGAAAGTGGCAAAAAACTTTCTATGTCTTTTACAGAAAGCGTTTTATACTTACTAATATCAACAATAATATTGCTTTTTTGGAACGTTTTGTATTCATTAGTTAATTTCAAACGAAATGAATCCAAATCACCTTGTGTATCTTTTACGATAACAGTATGCCCTTTTTGTTCTACCTTCATGACGCTAAAATTTATAGTATTGCTAATATACAAAGAAAATTTGTGCTTTGAAAATGGATGAAGAAATAATAATTATTGAATTTTGGATGCCAATAAATAAATTACTGCCATTCTGATGGCAACTCCATTTTCTACTTGGTTTAAAATCATAGATTGTTTGGAATCGGCCACGTCTGAGGTGATTTCAACCCCGCGATTTATGGGGCCAGGGTGCATAATGACGATCTCTTTATTAAGCGAATCGAGCAAGGTCTTGTCTAAGCCGTATTGTTGAGCATATTCCCGAGTTGATGGAAAAAAATTCACATCCATTCTTTCGTTTTGCACGCGAAGCATATTCGCTACATCGCACCATTCTAGCGCTTTACGTAAATTAGGTTCAACCGTAACACCAAGTGATTCAATATAACGCGGTATAAGTGTTTTAGGCCCGCAAACTTTTACTTCGGCACCTTGCATTTGCAATGCATAGATATTCGAAAGTGCTACTCTGGAATGCAAAATATCACCTACAATCACTACTTTTTTTCCAGCAACTTCGCCTAGTTTTTCTCGGATGGAATAACTATCCAGCAAGGCTTGAGTTGGGTGTTCGTGTGCTCCATCTCCAGCATTTACTATACTAGCTTTTACATTTTGAGATAAAAAGTGAGCTGCACCAGGATTAGAATGTCGCATCACGACCATATCGACTTTCATCGAAAGGATATTGTTTACGGTATCAATCAGGGTTTCTCCTTTTTTGACCGATGATTGCGCTGCTGAGAAACTAATGACATCTGCTGACAAGCGTTTTTGAGCTAATTCAAAGGAAAGTTTGGTTCGGGTACTGTTTTCGAAAAATATATTGGCAATGGTAATGTCGCGAAGTGAAGGAACTTTTTTGATGGGACGATTAATAACTTCTTTAAAATGATCAGCGGTTTCAAAAATGAGGTCGATATCTTTCTTGTTGATATATTTTATTCCTAATAAATGATTTACACTTAACTCGCTCATTTTATACTATTTATTAATTAAATAAACGGCATCTTCACCGTCTTGTTCTTTCCAACACACCTGAACTTTTTCGTCGTTGAAAGCATCGACCTGACGACCACGAAAATCGGGTTGAATAGGTAAATGACGACTAAAACGACGATCAATAAGTACTAATAATTCGATTTCGGATGGTCTTCCAAAAGATTGAATAGCAGTCAAAGCCGATCGAATACTACGACCTGTATATAAAACATCGTCTATAAAAACGACTTTCTTGTTTTCTACAATAAAATCAATTTGAGTTTTGTTGGCTTCCAAAGGTTTATTGGTTCGTCGGAAATCATCTCGAAAGAAAGTGATGTCCAAATAACCCAATGCAATTTTTGAAATGTTATATTCGATTTCCAACAGAACTTTTAATCGCTCTGCCAGGAAAGTACCTCGGGGTTGAATGCCAACCAAAATAGTATCCGAAAAATCAAGATGTTTTTCGACTAACTGACAGGCCAAACGGTGCAGAATTATATTGACTTCTTTTGAAGTGAGCAATACTTTTTTACTCATAATGAAGTGTTGTTTGGGATGTAAAGATAAACTTTTTTTGTCAAACTCAAATTTGAATTCTCGAAAAAAAACCGAATAATATTAATTGAATTTTATCTGCTTAACTCAAGTAGTTACAGTTTATGTCTTTCGAAAAAAGGATTACTAGAGCGAAGCAAACAGGCGAAGCAATCATACAAAATGAGCCACTTATGAGATTCCTCCTTCGTCGGAATGAACAAAACCAACAAAATTAGTTTCTAACAAATGCTGTACATAACAAAAATAAGCGAATTTATCTAATATCTAAAAATTAATTTTCAAAAAAAATCCCACCAAAATTCAGCGGGATTAAGTCTATTCTCTATATTCTATTTTCTTCTCTATCTCTTTAAGAATACATTTTTGTTCTTAATTCCTGAACACCTTCATTATCTAAGTATTCGTCGAAAGTCATATAGCGGTCGATAGCTCCTTTTGGTGTTAACTCCACTACTCTATTTCCCACCGTTTGAGCAAACTCGTGATCATGTGTGGTAAAAATAACAGAACCTTTATAGTTTTTTAATGAGTTATTAAAAGCGGTAATCGATTCCAAATCCAAGTGATTCGTTGGTTCGTCAATCATTAAAACATTGGCTCTTTCCATCATCATTCGAGACAACATACAACGTACTTTCTCTCCTCCTGACAATACATTACAAGTTTTGAGCGCTTCTTCTCCCGAGAAAATCATTTTCCCCAAGAAACTACGAATATTAACTTCGTCACGCTCTTCTTCGGTTTTTACCCATTGACGTAACCAGTCTACAAGTGAATAATCATTTTCGAAAAATGAATGATTATCGCCTGGCAAATAGGCCTGATTCGTAGTAACTCCCCAATCATAAGTTCCTGAATCGGCAGTTTGATTTCCGTTTAATATTTCATAAAATGCCGTTGTAGCACGTGAATCTTTTGAGAAAAGCACAATTTTATCTCCTTTGGCCATATTCAAATCGACACCATTAAACAAAAGTTCTCCATCAACAGAGGCGCTTAGGTTTTGCACATTCAAAATCTGATCACCCGCTTCACGCTCCTGATCAAAAATAATTGCAGGATAACGACGGCTTGAAGGCTTAATTTCCGAAATATTCAATTTAGAAATCATCTTTTTACGAGAAGTAGCCTGTTTCGATTTGGCCACATTCGCCGAAAAACGACGGATAAACTCTTCTAACTCTTGTTTCTTTTCTTCGGCTTTTTTGTTTTGTTGCGCCCGTTGTTTGGCAGCTAATTGGCTCGATTCATACCAAAATGTGTAGTTCCCAGAATAGTGATTGATTTTACCAAAATCGATATCCGAAATATGCGTACAAACTGCGTCCAAGAAGTGACGGTCGTGCGATACGACAATCACTGTATTTTCATAATTCGCTAGGAAATTCTCCAACCAAGCGATGGTTTCAAAATCCAAGTCGTTGGTAGGCTCATCCATAATCAACAAATCAGGATTTCCGAAAAGGGCTTGCGCCAAAAGCACACGCACTTTCATTTTTCCTTCCAAGTCAGCCATCATAGTGTAATGATTATCCTCATTAATACCAAGATTCGAAAGCATCGAAGCAGCATCTGATTCTGCATTCCAGCCATTCATTTCTTCGAATTGAACTTGTAATTCTCCTATTCTATCCGCATTTTCGTCAGAATAATCCAAATACAAAGCATCCATTTCGGTTTTTACTTTATGCAAAACCTTGTTTCCCATCATCACAGTTTCAAGCACGGTATGCTCGTCGAACATATTATGATTCTGATTCAAAACGGACATCCTTTTTCCGGGTTCTAAATGAATATTTCCAGAAGTTGGATCCATATCACCCGTAATGATTTTAAGAAAAGTCGATTTTCCAGCTCCGTTTGCGCCAATAACTCCGTAAATATTTCCTTGACCGAAAACAGTATTTACTTCGTCGAACAAAATTCTTTTGCCAAACTGAACTGATAAATTATTGATGGATAACATAAATTGATTTTTAGAAATTTTTTGCAAAAGTAGTTAAAAGTGTTCAGTGTTCAGTGTACATTGTCAAGTTTTTTAATTAAAACTAAAATTCCTATTATTAAATTACAGTTTGTTGAATAAACACTGCCGTTGGTTTATTTTTCAAAATTTTTATCTTCTAAAATTTTTTTTTCTTTCACATTACCGCTACATTTACCATTAATAAAATATTTTAAAAACTAATTTTCTTTAAAACCAATTCTCACCATGACTTCAGAAAGTTCAAAAACCAATTGGGGGCAATTTATTCCCCTTGTAACCGTTTTCTTCTTTTGGGGATTTGTCGCTGCCAGTAACGACATTTTAATCCCTGTTTTCAAAAAAGCATTTGATTTAACTCAAGGACAAAGCCAGTTTGTATCCTTAGCTTTTTATATTTCCTACACTGTGGGCTCCTTATTATATATGGGCATTTCCTTATTGATAGGTAAAGATTTAGTTAATAAAATTGGCTACAAAAATGGGCTTGCCTTAGGTCTAGTTATTTCGGCTCTGGGAACTTTATTGTTTTATCCTGCAGCCAATACGGGATCCTATACCTTGATGCTTGCCGGATTATTCATTGTTGGTTTGGGTTTTTCATTGCAACAAACCGTTGCCAACCCTTTGGCCATTGCTTTAGGACCAATAAAAACAGGTTCGCAGCGATTGACTTTAGCTGGTGGAATCAATAATTTTGGAACAACGATTGGTCCGCTAATCGTGAGCTTTGCCATTTTTGGCTCTGCGGCCTCCGGAAATACAGATATGAGCATCGAAAGCGTAAAAATTCCTTATTTGATCTTAGGTTTGGCATTTATAATTGTAGCGGTTTTATTGAAATTTTCTTCTTTGCCCGAACATCCAGAAACCATTGAAGAATCTGTTGAAGCGTCTGCTTCAGCAAAAAGTTCGGCTTTACAATACCCACAGTTAGTAATGGGAATGATAGCGATTTTCCTTTATGTAGGTGTAGAAGTTTCTACTGCTGCTAATTTACCAGCGTATATGGAAAGTAAATTGGGATTTGACATTGGAGATATTGCCCCTTATGTATCCTTATATTGGGCGAGTTTAATGATTGGTCGTTGGACTGGCGCTGTTGAAGCGTTTACCGACGATATGAGCATCCAAAAAATACTTCGATTCGTTGCTCCCTATTTAGCGTTTGGTGTTTTCTTATTAGTTAATGCCATTGCAAAACACGATTTAACTCCGTTCTATGTATATGGATTAATCATTTTAGTACTTATAGCCGCTGATATGGCTAGTAAAGGGAATCCAGCCCGAATGCTGCTTATCTTTTCGGTTTTAGGAATTATTGCCTTGTTTACAGGAATGGCGACAAGCGATATGATCAGCGTGTATGCTTTCACCAGTGTTGGTTTATTTTGTAGTACACTGTGGCCTTGTATCTTTACTTTGGCTGTAAGTGGTTTAGGAAAAAACACAAGCCAGGGAAGTAGTTTCTTGATTATGATGATTATGGGTGGTGGAATTGTAGCTTGGCTACAAGGAGAAGTTGCTGAAAGCATCGGAATTCAACCTAGTTATATTGTGGGTGTTTTATGTTTTGCTTATTTGGCATTCTATGCTTGGAAAGTAAGTGGAATTTTGAGAAGTCAAGGTATTGATTTTGACCAGAAAATTAGTGGAGGACATTAATAAATTTGACTATAAAACCAAAAAAAAAGGACTCGTTTTCGAGTCCTTTTTTTATTTGAGAATCAAACTAAACTGATTCTTCTGCTTCTTTTTTTGCTTTTTTCTCTTTGTAAGCTTCCCAAGTTGCTCCACCTACCCAGTAGGAAACGAAACCAACCAAGAAAAACATCAACCAAAATCCTATAGTAAGAACGGTTAAGAAAAGTAAAAAGCCTAAATACTGTGTAAAATCAAACATTTTTTCCGGAATTTTTGAATGTAGGTACAAATGTATGTTTAAATTTTTTTCTCAGCAATAAATTGTTGATAATATTTTAATTAAAACACAGTCATGCATCCAAATTGATTACGATTTTAAAATCTTAATTAATTATTCAGCAATTTATTTCGATAACAATTCAAAAACCTGATTGGCAATTTCGATCTCCTCATTAGTAGGGACAACCAATATCTTAGTTTTTGATTGTGGAGTATTGATTTCTCTGATTTCTTTTGAACGAATGTCATTTTTATCTAAGTCCAATTCAAGTCCGAAAAATTCCATATCAGTACAAACTAATTTTCGTATAAATGGTGAATTCTCACCAATTCCCGCTGTGAAAATAATGGCATCCAATCCGCCTAAAGCAGCCGCATAAGAACCAATGTATTTTTTGATGCGATAGGCATTCATAACCAAAGCCAATTGACAGTCTTTGTTTCCATTTTCGGCATTGGCTTCAATATCTCTCAAATCACTGAAACCTGTTAGACCCAACATTCCACTCTGTTTTTGAAGCATCGTGTTTACTTCGGCAAGGGAGTAACCCAAGGCATTTACCATATGAAATATTACCGATTGATCCACATCACCACTCCGAGTTCCCATCACCAATCCATTCATTGGACCGAAACCTAAACTAGTATCAATACTTTTTCCATCTCTGATAGCGGTCATACTGCAACCGTTTCCTAAATGGATGGTAATTATTTTGGATGAATTTTCTAGAAAATTGATTGCTTTTTCTGAAACATACTTATGACTTGTTCCGTGAAAACCGTAAACTCGAATTTTCTTATCAGTCAAAAGATAATTTGGGATAGCATATTTATAGGCTTCAATGGGCATGGTTTGATGAAAAGCAGTATCAAAAACGGCCACTTGTATTGCTTTATCAAAAATCTCCTCAGCGACCACTATTCCTTCATAGTTTGCAGGGTTATGCAAGGGAGCCAAATCAAAAAGTTGTTTAATTTTCTCTTTAACCTCATTGTTGATAATGGTGGTATTCGAAAAATTGCTACCTCCGTGAACCACACGATGGCCCACTGCTGTTATTTCATCGGTAGATTGTATTACTCCAATGGTATCATCCATCAATTTGCGAGCAATTTTTTGCAAGCCCGTTTTGTGATTTGGAATGGGTAAAATTTCTTCTGTCTTATTAACATTGGTTTGATAAACAAAACTAGAGGCTTCCTGGCCGATTCTATCGATGATACCAGAACAAATTACTTCCTGACTGGGCATCGCAATCATTTGATATTTGATTGATGAACTACCCGAATTTATTATTAAAATTTTCATTATTGAATTATTTTTTTGCTACAATCCCGATAGCTATCGGGACAAAGTCGCAAAGTTTTTATTAATTATTATATCTGAAATCTAAAGCCCTTGCGCTTGAATCGCTGTAATTACAACAGTATTGATAATGTCATCAACGGTACAACCACGACTCAAATCGTTAACGGGTTTGTTCAACCCTTGCAACATTGGACCAATAGCCAAAGCGCCTGTTTCTCTTTGCACTGCTTTGTAGGTGTTATTTCCTGTATTCAAATCAGGGAAAACCAATACGCTTGCGTGTCCGGCTACTTCTGAATTTGGCATTTTACTTTGACCCACTTCTAAATCAACTGCTGCATCATATTGAATTGGCCCTTCAATTTTCAAATCAGGACGTTTTCTTTTTACAATTTCAGTAGCCGTTCTAACTTTATCTACCTCGTCTCCTTTTCCTGAGGAGCC
This sequence comes from Flavobacterium sp., assembly GCF_044348915.1. Lineage (GTDB taxonomy): Bacteria > Bacteroidota > Bacteroidia > Flavobacteriales > Flavobacteriaceae > Flavobacterium. The sequence goes on from NZ_JBIKRX010000062.1 coordinate 11,498, forward strand.
CGAAGAGTAAGAAAGCATGGCAACTTTTGGCTCAATACCGAACGCCAAACTTGAATCTGCCGAAGAAATTGCAATCTCTGCTAGTTGTTCTGCTGTTGGATTTGGATTGATAGCACAATCTCCAAAAATAGATACTCTATCTTCTAAACACATAAAGAATATAGAAGAAACTACCGATGAATTTGGTTTCGTTTTAATGAATTGCAAAGCGGGCAAAATAGTATGTTGCGTAGTGTGTGCTGCACCTGAAACCATACCGTCTGCGTGACCTTTATACACCATCATTGTTCCGAAATAAGAACCGTCTTGCATCAAATCTTTAGCAACTTCCACCGTCATTTTCTTTTCTTTTCGCAACTCATAGTAGGTATTTACATAATCATCATAATTTTTGTCTTTTCTAGGATTGATGATATGTACTTTGGTAAAATCGATATCCAAACCTAATTCTGCTGATCTGCTTGTAATTTGTTTTGGCTCACCAAGAATCGTAATTTCGACCACGTCCATAAACAATAATCTTTCGGCAGCGATAAGTATTCTATCATCGTTACCCTCGGGCAATACAATATGTTTACGGTGTTTCTTAGCTCTTTTGACTAAATTATATTGGAACATTTTTGGAGTCATTCCTTCGACTTCAAACTCGATGAATTTTTCAGTTAAACTATCTAGATCCACATATTTTTCGAAAGTATCTATCGACGTTTCAATTTTTTGCAGGTTGTTCGCGTAAATTTTAGGCTTGATATCCCCAATTTTATTGGTAATTACATAAGTTCCTTCATGTACTGCAATAATCGGCACAACAGGAGAAAGTCCCTCAATCAATTTCAGAATGGTTTCTTCTGGAATAATATTTCCTGTCAAAACGATACCTGAAATCGAAGGATAATTGATCGATTCATTGGCTTGTAATGCCCCTAAGATGATATCGGCTCTATCACCTGGAGTAATCACTAATCCATCCTCTTTCAAGTGCATTAAATAATTTCGAAGTTGCATTGCTCCAACACTAAAACTAGATATTTGATTGTTGAGATAGGCCTCTCCAAACAAAACTTCAGCATCTAATTCGTTGACAATTTCCTGAATCGTAATGTTTTTCAAACTTGAAATCATCGGGATTGCATCCACCAAAACACCTTGTGGCAAACTTTTCTTCAATCCAGCTTTAACCAATTCTATATTTTCGGGTAGTACTTTATTGGCAATGACCGACAAGACTTCAACATCTTTCATTTTGAAAGAATGATAGGCTAGACCAAGACTATCCACCAGTTCATCCAGGGTCTTACCAACTCCTGTACCCACAATAATTGCAGGAATTCCAAGGTTTTTAGCGATAAGTACATTCAAATCCATTTCGATTGCTGTACCTTCACCCATAAAACTAGTTCCTTCGACCAAAACAAAATCAGATTTATCCTCGAGTTGCTTGTATTTTTCAATAATCAAATCGAGTACCTCTCCAAGTTTTCCTTTGTTTTTCTTCTTGATCAATTTGCTCTTCTTGATGGCAAAAGTGTCATTATAATCAATATCCAAACCAAAATGGTTGATTACCGTTTCGATATGATTATCTTGCTGTCCGTCTTCAACATCTTCGACAATAGGCCTGAAATAACCCACTTTGGCAGTTTTACTCATCAGCATACTCATTAAACCTAGAGTAACAATCGATTTACCACTATCTTCCTCGCTTGTTGCGATATATATCGCTTTATTCATTTTATTATTATTTAAAATTTACAAATCTTGTTTTACTTATGCTATGCGAAATTTTGAATTATCAGTTTGGATGTTAAAACCAATGCCGCTTTTTAAAATAGAACATCATCCCTATAACCATCAAAAACATTACTCCAACGACAGTATAATAGCCATATTCATATTCTAATTCTGGCATATATTTAAAATTCATTCCATAAACTCCCACAATAAATGTTAGTGGAATAAATATCGCCGAAACAACAGTCAAGGTCTTCATTATCTCATTCATACTATGACTTTGAGCCGAAAAATAAAAATCAGAAGCGCTATGCAGCGTACTCATATCGGACTCAATTTGCTCTAATAACTCCAAACTTTTTTGATGTAATCTGGAAAAAAAACTAAAATTATCTTCCTCAATTGCATTGAAGACATTGTCGTCTTTCATGCTTTTTATTTCATACAACGAATCCCGAATTGGCGTTATAGCACGCTTCAAAAAATTAAAGTTATCACGATGCTGTTCTATTCGTTCTAAAATTATAGGACCTGCATTACTCTTCGTTAGATTGATTAACTCATCAATTTTGTTCTCTTCATTTTCGATAGTAATATAAAAATTCTCCATAATCGCATCAAGCAGCACATACAACAAAAAGTCAGCTTTTTTGGATCTTATGACTCCCGATTGCGCACGAAGACGCTCGCGAATATGAGTAAAAAAATCACTTCTCTTTTCTTGAAAGGAGATGAGCACGCCATCTTTCATCAAAAAACTAATTTGCTCAGCACGAATAGCATCAGAATCTCCAGCCGGTAGCAATGATTTAATATTGAAAAAAAGCAAATCGTGTTGCTCCTCTACCTTTGTTCTTCGATTGGTATTCAAAATATCGGCAAGCATATAGTCCTCTATCTTGAAAAAAGCTCCGATGTTTTTTATTAAATCAAGATCGTTTAGCCCGTGAACATTGATCCAATTCGTTTTTTGAATATCAATATACTTCTCCAATTCCACAAAATTGAGTTCCTGAAATTCAGAAATATGATTTTCATCATAAACAAACAATTGCATTTCTGAATCGGTTTCTTTATGAATTCCGGTGTATTCTAAATTGAACTGTTGTAGCCTTCTGCCTTTTTTATATTTGATCCTTCTCATCAAAAAAAAATTAATGTAGTAATATTACAAAAATCTTTTAAAATGATATGTGACTTTTATCAATTGTTGGAAATATTAATAAAAAAATAACATTTTTCAACATACTTATTCAAAATACAAAAGTATTTAGAAATAAACAGTTCATTTATGAGAATAATCATTTGTTTATTATAAAAATAGTGTTATAAAATGGGACTTTATTACTAACAATTTTGAAAAGGAATGAGAACCAGCATTACAAAATTATAACAGGAATTATAAACCAAAAAAAAAAAAACCGAGCCATTGCTGACTCGGTTTTTCATTATTTATGTTCTTCAGAAGATCCCGATAAAAATCGGGATAAGCGATTCACATCATTTTTTATTCAAAAAATGAGTTCTCTGCTTATTTCACCTCTTCGAATTCAACGTCTTCTACGTTATCTCCTTGTGGTTGTTCTCCTTGTGGTTGTTGCCCACCACCTTGAGCTTGTTCTCCTTGAGCGTACATAGCTTCAGTAGCTTTTTTCCAAGCTGCGTTGATGTTGTCAAGAGCTGTTTGAATAGCTGGAATGTCTTGAGATTGGTGAGCCATTCTCAATTCAGTCAAAGCGTACTCGATAGCTACTTTGTTTTCATCTGTCAATTTCTCTCCAAGTTCTTTCAATTGAGACTCAGTTTGGAAAATCATTCCGTCAGCTTCGTTCAATTTTTCAGCTCTTTCTCTTGCGATTTTGTCAGACTCAGCGTTAGCTTCAGCATCTTGTTTCATTCTTTCGATTTCTTCAGCTGTCAATCCAGATGAAGCTTCGATACGAATATCGTGAGATTTACCAGTTCCTTTGTCAGTTGCCGAAACTTTGATGATACCATTAGCATCAATATCAAAAGTTACTTCAATTTGTGGAACACCTCTTGGTGCTGGTGGAATACCATCTAAGTGGAAACGACCAATAGTTTTGTTATCAGCAGCCATTGCTCTAGCTCCTTGCAATACGTGGATTTCAACTGTTGGTTGAGAATCTGCAGCAGTAGAGAATACTTGTGATTTTTTAGTTGGAATAGTAGTGTTAGACTCTATCAATGTAGTCATAACTCCACCCATAGTTTCGATACCTAAAGATAAAGGTGTAACGTCAAGTAACAATACATCTTTTACATCTCCAGAAAGAACTCCACCTTGAATAGCTGCTCCAATCGCAACAACCTCATCAGGGTTAACTCCTTTAGACGCTTTTTTACCGAAGAATTTCTCCACTTCGTCAGCAATTCTTGGCATACGAGTAGAACCTCCAACCAAGATAACTTCGTCAATATCAGAAACAGATAAACCTGCATCTTTCAACGCTTTGGCAACTGGTGCCATAGAACGTTTTACCAATGAATCAGTTAATTGTTCGAATTTAGCTCTTGTTAATTTTTTAACTAAGTGTTTTGGTCCTGAAGCTGTAGCAGTTACATATGGCAAGTTGATTTCAGTTTCAGCAGAAGAAGACAATTCAATTTTTGCTTTCTCAGCAGCTTCTTTCAAACGTTGCAATGACATTGGATCCAAACGTAAGTCAATACCTTCTTCAGCGTTGAATTCGTTAGCCAACCAGTCAATAATTTCGTGGTCGAAATCATCTCCACCAAGGTGAGTATCACCATTTGTAGACAATACTTCGAAAACACCGTCACCCAATTCAAGAACAGAGATATCAAATGTACCTCCACCTAAATCGTAAACAGCAATTTTTTGATCTTTTCCTCTTTTATCCAAACCGTAAGCCAAAGCTGCAGCAGTAGGTTCGTTGATAATACGCATCACTTTAAGACCTGCAATTTCACCAGCTTCTTTAGTAGCTTGACGTTGTGCATCATTAAAGTAAGCAGGAACAGTAATAACTGCTTCAGTAACTGTTTGACCTAAATAGTCTTCAGCAGTTTTTTTCATTTTTTGAAGTGTCATAGCTGACAATTCTTGAGCAGAATACAAACGACCATCGATATCTACACGTGGTGTATTGTTGTCTCCTTTTACAATTTTATACGACACTCTTTTCGCTTCAGCCGAAACTTCACCAAAACCTTGTCCCATAAAACGTTTGATAGAAGCAATAGTCTTAGTTGGATTAGTTACCGCTTGTCTTTTAGCAGGATCCCCTACTTTAATTTCGCCACCTTCTACAAATGCAATGATAGATGGAGTTGTTCTTTTTCCTTCTGCGTTAGGGATAACAACTGCTTCGCTACCTTCCATTACAGAAACACAAGAGTTGGTTGTACCTAAATCAATTCCGATTATTTTACCCATTTTTACTATATTTAATTTTTATTGAATACTTATTTTAACAGTTCGAGTTGCAATAGTCAATCTTTGTGCCAAGACAATGACAGCCTATAAATTGTCAGTTTATGTTAGAATTGGCGGAAAATAATATGACAAGATGACATTTTTAATTCCCCTCTTGAGAGGGGTGACCAAAGGTCGGGGTGTGTTTTTAGTATTTATGCTGAGGGTTTCAGGAGCTATTTCCCGCTGTACACTATATCTCTTGTGGTCTCGTCTTAAAAACGAGACCACAAGAGGATGCCGTTTCCATCTGGGCTAGGGCATTCTGAATATCAAAAACATTATTTTATTATGAATCCTTCTGATTTAAAATAATATAATTTGCAAGAAAAAATTGTAACTAATCAGTCTCAAATATAGGGATTTTATTTCATGTCAAAATGACGTGAAATAAAATTCGAATTCATGCCACATAGTCATTGGATTTATTAGGTGAATCTTTTTATATTTTGT
>NZ_JBIKRX010000013.1:0-52831 GCF_044348915.1 Flavobacterium sp.
TGCAGGCTCGCTGGTAAACAATATAACATAAGTATCTATAAAAATTATTTATCATTTTTGTATAATTCATTTTTTTAATTTTTTATAGATGTATAAATTTTAATTAGGAGCGCTAACAACAAAACCAGTAGAATTGTTCTACTGATGTTCTTTTGTTTTGTAGTGAGTTCAATAGCTCGAATCCAAGTGAGATTTAATTTGTAATAGATAACGATACAAATCAGGAAATATACTAGTATTCCGTAATCGCCAAGCAATGTATATCTTATATTACAAAATTTTTCTAAAAGATTATAGAATAAGACATAAAACGCCATAATATAGAAACCTAAAAATATAGACATATTGCTTTTAGTTCCAGAATCCCAAATATTTTCCATAGATGGTGTTTGTACCTTTGCAAAAAAATAAGAAATTTTATAGTGCAATACGAGTAAATATTTGAAAAAAAACATAGTTATCTTTTAGATTAATGGAAAATACCATAAACACCTGAACCTAAATCGCAATCAAACAGTTCTGCACTTTTCTCGGCCATTTTTCTGGCTAATGTATCTGCAAATGATTCTCCATTAGTGATCTTTTGATACACAGTATCTAGTGCGGTATATCCTACATAAGCTGGTGGAGGTAAAGCTAATAAAGCCCCTTCTACAAAAATCTTCATAAAATTTTCAGTTGTTGGGTTATAACAAAACTTCATTTGATAAAATGCATTTGTGCTATCCTAAGAAAGTACTTTTGGTAAAATCTGCAATATTGTGTTTTGTTTATTTAATTTTAATCCACCAACCATAGGTAATTTTAGTATTTATAGCTACAAGTATTATTGGTGACAAAATCATAAGAATTACCAATAAAAAACCGATACGTTTCGCTAATTTACTATTTAAGAATTCATCATTTTTGTACCTTTCGTAAATGGAGCGATATCGTTTTTTATGATAAAAAAGAAAGTAAACAAGGGTTCCATAGAAAAAAAGTGAAAAAAAAGTAAAAACTTCACCGAGTTTTATTTTTTCATAATCTGGATTAATCCAGCCAATAATTGTCGAGATAGAAAGCCCAATTGAAAAAAAAGAAACTAAAAATATTCCTCCCACAGTCAACGAGGGAATATCATCTTTAAATTCTCCGTCTTTGTAATAAGAATTGTAAATAACATAAAATAATCTATTCATTTTTACTTTATTTTTATAATTAAAATTTATTATCATTCTCCAAAATCACCTTTGATAAGCATCCATCGTCCCGAGACCGCTGTAAGTCTTCAAACTAATTTGAACCCTTGCTAAGAAAGTACATTTGGTAAAATCCGTAATATTATGTTTTGTTTATTTAATTTTAATCCACCAACCATAGGTAATTTTAGTTTTTACAGCTACAATCATTATTGGTGACAAAATCATAAGAATTACAAAAAAAAAACCGATACGTTTAGCTAATTTACTATTTAAGAACTTGTCATTTTTGTACCTTTCGTATATGAAGCGATATCGCCTTTTATGATAGAACAGAAAATAAACCAAAATTCCATACAAACCAATACTAATGTAAACAAATGTTTTGCCTAACTTCATTGTTGAGTAAATTGGATTGAACCATTCAATTAAAATTAAAAAAAATTTGAATACGCTATAGAAAAAAACTACAAATATACCGCCAACTGTTAATGAAGGAATATCATCTTTAAATGCACCATTTTTGTAGTAAGAATTATAAATAATATAAAATAATTTGTTCATTTTTTATTTATTAAATTTAAATCACAAAAAAACCCGAACTGTTACATTCGGGTTTCCTTCGCACTAATAAACTAAGTTTATAGGATTATCTCAAACGGTCCACAGATTTTACAAGATCTTCGTCCTTTTTGATGGCCTTGTTAGCTAAGACTAACAACACGATAGCAACAATAGGTAGAAACATCCCAATACCTTTCTCAGAAACAGTGGCTGTTTCTCCAGATAAATTTAGCGAACGATATACAAATAAGCCTAATAAAATTAAATTTAAAATTATATTCAATCTGCCCATAACAAATTGATTTTGTCTTTTTTTATATGAAAAAATGCTTAGTATAGACAATGTTGTACTTAATCCAAAGATAACAACATAGAGTTGATTTTGCATAAACAAATACGCTTTACCATCGGCCATTGCCCATAGCGGAATGAAAAATGGTAAAACACCCGTAACTAAAAAGGCAAGAAGCAAATATATGGTCTGAATTCTCTGTAACATTGTCGCAATTTCTTGCACAAAAATATATTTTCTTTTTAATAAATACTATTGTACATCAAAATTTATTCGTAATATTGCATAACAAATCCGTAAGTACTTCATTCTTCGGTCAATTCAAAATAAAAAATATACTTCACACTTTTATAGTATTCCCAAATTATTTAAATTCATAGAACATTTATGTTTGACATTTCTGTATTAAAAGAAATGAAGCTTTCTGAGCTTCAAGAAATAGCAAAAGCTGCTAAAACAATAAAATTTGCTGGGCTAAAAAAAGATGCTTTAATCGCTCAAATTCTAGAGTTACAGGCTTCAAGCACCAAAAAAAATCCAGTAGCTAAGCCCACTGAACCTGCGCTAGAGGGGGAGAAACCCAAAAGAGCAAGAATTGTTGCACCTAAAAAAGCTGCTATCCAAAAGAAAGCTGCTAACTCCTTGTTTGATGAGGAAGAAATTGTAGCAAAACCAGTTGTTGCGGATGTTAAAAACGAGCAAGTTTTTGAAGAAGCTACACCAGATAAGAAACCAGGTAAAGTAATTAAATTTAATAAATCAGCCTACGAAAAGAAAATGGCTTTGCAAAAGCAAAAAGAAGAAGCAAAATTAGCCAGTGGAGAAAATGAATCTACCGAAACAATTGATGAAAATGCCAATGTTGAAACTGCCGAAACTACTCAAACGAACGAAAATGTTGAAGTTGTAGCTCATGCAAAAAAGATAGATCCCAACCAATTAAATAAGCAAAACCAAAACCAAAATCAAAATGGACTCGAGGCGCAGCCGAACAGGGCGCAGCCAAATGGAAATGGAAACGGGAATGTGAATCCAAATTTCAAAAACAAGAAAAATAACTTTAGAGATTCTGATTTTGAATTTGATGGAATTATTGAAAGTGAAGGCGTTCTCGAAATGATGCCTGATGGCTACGGTTTCCTTCGTTCATCAGATTATAATTATTTGGCTTCGCCGGATGATATTTATTTATCGACTTCTCAAATTAGATTGTTTGGACTTAAAACTGGAGATACAGTAAAAGGGGTGGTTCGTCCTCCAAAAGAAGGCGAGAAATTCTTTCCATTAGTTCGTGTTTTGAAAATCAACGGACACGATCCGCAAGTTGTTCGTGATCGAGTTTCTTTCGAACATTTAACGCCAGTTTTTCCATCAGAAAAATTCAAATTAGCCGAAAGACAAAGTACGATTTCAACTCGAATTATCGATTTATTTTCGCCAATAGGAAAAGGACAACGTGGTATGATCGTAGCGCAACCTAAAACAGGTAAAACAATGTTGTTGAAAGATATTGCAAACGCAATTGCTGCCAATCATCCTGAAGCCTATTTGATTGTTTTATTGATTGATGAACGTCCGGAAGAGGTTACAGATATGATTCGAAGTGTTCGTGGCGAAGTAATTGCTTCAACTTTCGATAGAGAGCCACAAGAACACGTGAAAATTGCGAATATTGTTCTCGAAAAAGCAAAACGTTTGGTAGAATGTGGTCACGATGTTGTGATTCTTTTAGATTCGATTACACGTCTGGCCAGAGCTTATAATACTGTGCAACCTGCTTCGGGTAAGGTATTGAGTGGTGGTGTTGATGCGAATGCATTGCAAAAACCAAAACGATTTTTTGGAGCGGCTCGTAATGTTGAAAATGGAGGTTCCTTAAGTATCATCGCCACAGCATTGACCGAAACTGGTTCGAAAATGGACGAAGTTATTTTTGAAGAATTCAAAGGAACCGGTAATATGGAATTGCAATTGGATAGAAAAATTGCCAACAAACGTATTTTCCCTGCAATTGATTTAACTTCTTCAAGTACAAGACGTGATGATTTATTGCTAGATGCCAAAACACTACAAAGAATGTGGATTATGAGAAAATATCTTTCGGATATGAACCCGGTAGAGGCGATGGATTTTATCAACGATCGTTTCAAGAAAACTAAAAATAATGAAGAGTTCTTGATTTCTATGAATGATTAAAAAGAGAATAGAACATAGAGAATAGACATAAAAAAAATCCTCGAACTATCGAGGATTTTTTGTGAATTCTAAAATCTATACTCTATTCTCTGTATTCTTTTTTCTCTTCTAAACTTTCTTTTCTTTCTAGCAAAGCCATATAAAAACCATCAAAACCAGACTCGTGAGCCAATATCTTTTGGTCTTTTATAAAGTTGAATTGCTTACCAATTTCGGTAGTTAAGAATTTTTTCACTTGTTCTTGATTTTCTGAAGGCAAAACGGAGCAAGTGGCATAAACTAATTTTCCGCCTGGTTTTACAATTTTAGAATAACTTTCTAAAACTTCGGCCTGCACTTTTCGGATATTGTCGATGAATTCGGGTTGCAACTTCCACTTTGCATCGGGGTTTCTTTTTAGAACTCCCAATCCACTACAAGGAGCATCGATTAGAACTCTATCAGCTTTTTCGTGCAGTTTTTTGATGACTTTAGTCGATTCTATAATGCGATACTCGATATTGAAAGCGCCATCTCTTTTGGCTCTCAATTTTAATTGCTTCAATTTGCTTTCATACAAATCCATAGCAATCAATTGTCCTTTGTTTTCCATCAAAGCCGCAATATGCAATGTTTTTCCGCCCGCGCCAGCACAAGTATCAACCACACGCATACCTGGTTTTACATCAAGGAAAGCAGCAACAAGCTGAGAATTGGCATCTTGAACTTCAAAAAGACCTTGTTTGAAAGCATCCGTCAAGAAAACGTTGGCTCTTTCTTTCAAAACCAAAGCATCAGGTTGGTCTTTCAAGTAATCGGTTTCAATATTCAAGTCCATCAAAATGGCTCTCAATTGTTCCTTGGTTGTTTTTAGTGTGTTTGTTCTTAGAATTACTTTGGCAGGTTGGTTTTGTGCTGCAATTTCTTTAGCCCAAACCTTCTCTCCTAATTCTTTTACACCTAATTCATCCATCCAATCTGGGATCGATTCTTTTAGGGTTCTTATTTTGGATAGTTCATCAAAACGGCCTTTTATTTTTCGTTCCGGAGTTCCTTCCAGTTGGCGCCAATCGGGAATAGGGTAGCCTCTCAAGACAGCCCAAACGGAGAACATTCGCCAAATATTGTCACGGTCGTATGGTTCTTTTACTTCGGCAATTTCAGCGTATAATCGTTTCCAACGAACGATTTCGTAGATGGTTTCGGCAACAAATTTTCTATCTGAGCTTCCCCAACGTTTGTCTTTTTTAAGTGATCTTGCTACCACTTTATCGGCATATTCGCCTTCGTTGAAGATGGCGTTTAAGGCGTCGATGGTGGTGTAAACTAAATTTCTGTGTAATCTCATTTTTAATAATTGAGGTGCAAAGGTACTACTAAATGATTAAATGTTGATATACTATTTTTTGCACAAAAAAAAACACTGTTTGTGGCAGTGTTTTTTAATTTTTTTATTTGAATTTTATTTGATTCTGGTTAACCCAATATTTTCCGGAGCATGAAGCACCATTGGAAATTTTTCTACTTTTACTGAACCAATATCCAAGTTAAAGGCACTTTCTTCGGACAAACTCAATTTTTTAATGAAGAAATAGGAATTCATAATTATCTTTTCGAAGAAGGTCAAATCGCTATCATTAGACAAATATTTTTCAGATAGAACAAATTTGAAATCACCAATGATATTGTTTTTATTCAAAGATTCGTAACGACTAGTTACATCTACTTCACCTTTTTTTACCATATCTGTAATTACTTCTTTAAACATTAAATTGATTTTGGTCGGTTCTCTAAATCCTAAATTGAAATCAATTCTGAACAACGTTTTTTCAGCGATTTCGGTAACCTTGTATTCTGTTTTATAAGGTTCGTTCAGGATATTAACGTGAATAAACCAATAAATATCGGCTCTTTTTGGTCTTTTCCTTAAAATAGAAAACATCACTTTTTCCTCAATTTCGTAGGCAGTTCCTGCATTTGTCATATAAATCAAATGAGTAGCATATTTAGGAATAGATAAATCGTCGCTTAATTCTAATAAAACTTTTGTGTAATCATTAATATTAACAATTGAGGTGTAGCTCTTGTTGATTTTTTTTGCAAAATACCAAATGGTCATAATCGAAATTAACACAAACGCAATCATTAAGGTAACATATCCACCTTCGGCAAATTTTGTGATATTAGCAATAAAGAAGCCAAATTCAATAGCAAGATAAATCGAGATTATCGGAATCATAAAGTACAGTTTCACTCTTTTTAATATCATATAATAATTGAGTAAAATGGTGGTCATTATCATACATAATATAATAGCTAAACCATAGGCGTGCTCCATATTACTTGATTTTTCGAAATGTAGTACGACGCCCACACAGCCCAAAAACAGTAGCCAGTTTATAGACGGAATATATAGTTGTCCTTTTAATTCCGAAGGATATTTAATTTTTACTTTTGGCCAAAAATTCAAACGCATAGCCTCATTTATTAATGTAAATGAACCACTAATAAGTGCTTGAGATGCTATTACTGCAGCGAGAGTTGCAATTACGATTCCAAACGGTTGAAACCAATCTGCCATTATCAAATAGAAAGGGTTCCCATTTTCGCCACCTAAATTAACAAGGGTTTCTCCTTCGTGATGAATTAAATAGGCGCCTTGACCAAAGTAATTCAATATTAATGTAGCTTTTACAAAAATCCAACTGATTCTGATGTTTTTTCGTCCACAATGTCCCATATCAGAATACAATGCCTCTGCTCCTGTTGTACAAAGAAAAACAAACCCTAAAACGTAAAAACCTTCAGGGTGAATACTTAGTAAATTGTATGCATAATAGGGGTTTAATGCCTTTAGAACTTCAACATGTTCAATAATTTGAAGTAAGCCTAAAACACCTAACATGCCAAACCAAATAAGCATTAATGGGGCAAAAAAACGTCCCACTAATTTGGATCCAAACTGTTGGATGGTAAACAGAATAAATAAAATTCCGATAACTATAGGAACTGTATCTATTTTTGGATAAATATTCTTAATACCTTCAACCGCTGAAGAAACAGAGATGGGAGGTGTGATAATTCCATCGGCAAGCAAAGCACTACCTCCTATGATTGCTGGGATGATTAGCCATTGAATTTTAGTCTTTTTGACTAAAGCATACAAAGCAAAAATACCACCTTCACCGTGGTTATCAGCACTCAAGGTGATTAGTACATACTTTAGGGTTGTTTGTAAAGTAAGTGTCCAAAAAACAGCAGAAATCCCTCCTAAAACAATATCTGCATTGATCACGTGAAGCCCAATTATGGCTTTCATTACATATAATGGTGATGTTCCGATGTCGCCGTAAATAATTCCTAATGAAACTAATAGGCCACCTAATGTTAACTTACTGTGTAAGTCTTTATGCGAAGTACTCATGTATATTAAAATATAAAAACGTCACAAATTTACAGTTTTAAAATAAATAAATTAATGATAATGAATAAAATAAAAAATCACGGTTGAAACTACCGTGATTTTAGTTCTATATGATAAGAAATTATAGTCTTCTGTTGCCGGAACTGCGAGCACTTGGATTAGCATCGGAAGATGAATTACTAGAGGAACTATTTTCCCTTGCAGATCCAACTCTTTGTGGAGCTGATTCTCTTGGAGTTTCGGCTCTATTTTGAGAGTATTCTCTTTGAGGAGTTGATGCTCTTGGAGTTTCCGCTCTGTTTTGTGAGTACTCTCTTTGAGGAGCAGCTTGTCTTGGAGTTTCGACTCTGTTTTGAGTATAATCTCTTTGTGGAACAGCTTGTCTTGGAGTTTCGACTCTGTTTTGAGTGTAATCTCTTTGTGGAGCAGCTTGTCTTGGAGTTTCAGCTCTGTTTTGAGAGTAGTTTCTTTGTACAGATGGTTCTCTTGAAGATTCTACTCTGCTTTCAGTGTAATCTCTTTTAGGAGCTGATTCTTTTGTATTTTCCACTCGGTTTTGTGAATAATCTCTCCGAGAGTCAGTTCGTTGACTGCCATTATCTCTGAGATTTTCAGTTCTGTTTTGGTTGTATCCAATTGCATCTCTGGAACTAGTGCTTCTGGAATTTTTTACTTGGTCTAACTCATAACGATTACTAACCGAAGTATTTCTTCTTGAAAAGGAATTGTTAGGATATTGTCTTTCGTATCCGTTGGCGCGACGATTGTTGTAAGCGGTTGATGAATAACTGCTTCTGCGGTGATTTACATAATTGTAATTGTTATAGCTATAATTGTTCAGACAAATATTGACGTTGTATCGGTATCTAAATAAGGGATAGGTATTCCAAGCGTAATAATAACTAGGATAATAGTTCCAGCCCCAATTAGAATAATACGGACGATAACTCGACATCCAAAAATCAGCATAGATAATAGGAGTATAGCAATATACTGGCTCGTAGATGTAATTTGCTCCATAAAAATAAGGATTGCCTACTACTTGAATGTTCACGTTGTTTAACCACGTTTTTTCTACTTCGATAGTGGCTACATCTTGATATAAATCACGATTAAGTACCGCTTGAATGATTATGATGTGCGTTCTTTTTTCTACGGCTTCGATAACTCTCAAATAATCAACTTGTCGATCATTATTCAAGTCCAAATTCGATATCTGCAGTTTTGGGTCATTTAGTCTTCTTTCAAAATCCTGAAGATTTCTTGAATCTCCAAATAGGGATGCTACAACTCTTAAATCCAAATTGTCGCTAATTTCTGAATTCATAGCATTTACAATAGTTCTGTTTTGTCCTTGTATCTGCATGGCAAATACCGAGGTAATGAGTGCTAGAATAAGTAAAGGATTTTTCATAATTGATGATTTTAAGTTGTTTGTTTTCAATCATCCAATTACTGTGCCATTAGTGTAAATAGTGGCTGATTATTTTGTAGGTAGAACTACATTGTGTTGTAAATCAATTGTTTTTGTTGAGAATGTTTTTTTGATTTGGAATAAAAAAAAACAAGAAACAGTTGAAACTATTTCTTGGCTTTGTAAAATGTTTAAAAAAGTATCTTATTATCGTCTCGGACCTTTATTTCGATATTGTTCAAGTAATTTTTTATTAAAGTCGTCTTCCGCTTTTTTCAATTTAATTATTTTCACTGAAGGTAAAATTCCTTTCAGGCTTGTGACGAACTTTTTTCTGCTGTGATACAATTCATCTTCAGTACTTTCCATTTGAGCGAGTAAAGCAGAGGCTTCTTTTTCGCTCATCTTGTTTAAATCAGCATCCATTCGGCCCTTATAAGCTTTCATTTTTTGATGCCTTATTTCAAACTGTTTGTCATCGTAAGCATTGTAAAGTGGCCAAAACTTAGTAGCTTCATCTGCTGTCAAAGCCAATTCCGTAGTGATGAAGCCCACTTTTAAGCTTCTAATTTGCTCTTTTTTTTCCTCAAATCTAGGCTGAGCAAATAATTGGACAGAAAGTAAAAATAGGGTGATTACTACAAGTTTGTTCGTTTTCATTTTCTATTAGTTTAATATATATTGTTCTAAATTTTTATTTCCCAAAAGTTCATCTTCAATTGTGATGTCCTCGATATTCATATCAGAACTCATTTGATCAAGGTCTTCCTTGTCAAGAAGATTTACTAAATCCGTATCGGAAATATTGGATTGATATGTGATATAGTTTTCTATGGTTGCATCATCAATTTCAGAAGAATGAGTACTGGAAGTAAAATACATAGGTATAGTTAAGGCAATTATCAGCACTGCGGCAGCAGCGTACATCCAAGTTTTTCTTCGAGCAAAAATAGAAATTATTTTCGGTTCATTTTCGGGTAATTGTTGCATTACTTTTTCCGAAAAATTTTCAAAGTAATTTTCTGGTGTTGTAAAACCAGATTTAATCTTTGGTTCGGTATCTAATTTAAATGTTTTCATATTCATAAGACTCTAACCTAGTCATAAGGTTTAATTTGTTGTTACAAAGGCTTCTATTTTTTTTACTGCAATATGATAGGATGCTTTCAAGGCGCCCACTGAAGTTCCAAGAATTTCTGAGATTTCTTCATATTTTAGTTCTTCAAAATATTTCATTTTGAAGATAAGTTGTTGTTTTTCAGGTAGTGAAACGATTGCTTTTTGCAATTTTATTTGTATTTCGTTACCGTCAAAATAAATGTCAGCTTTAAGATTGTCAATGGTTTTATTTTGCAAAGCTTCTGATGAAATTCCGCTTTTCTTGGCCTTTTGGCTCAAAAAAGTCAAAGCTTCATTCGTAGCAATTCGATACATCCACGAAAAAAGTTTGCTTTCGCCTTTGAATTTGTTCAAATTCTGAAACACTTTTACGAATGTGTTTTGCAAAACATCATCCGTGTCATCGTGGTTCAATACAATATTACGAATATGATTGTACAGCGGTTTTTGATATTCCTTCAAGAGTCTTTTAAACGCCTGATTTTGCGTTTTTGGATGTAAAAGCTCCTGAATAAATTCCTTTTCCTCTTGCAAAACTGTACTTTTTAGATTTAGAATGGAATTATTCCATAAGGTTTAATTGCAATCCTGAAAAAATTAAAACTCCGAAGGAATTTCTTTTTCTTCAACAGGTTTTGTGTCAGTTTCTTCGGTAGTAGCAGGAGTTACAGCAGCCGGTCTATAAATGGGTTTTGGTCTTGTTGGATAGTAAATTTCCGTAACCCATTTCGAAGGATTGTTGCTTTGGGTTTTACCTATTGTGTAAACCTCAATTCGAGAAAATTTTGGATCAGTTCTTAAATTGTTTGCTTTAAGATATTCTGCTGTTTTTTCTAAAGCCTTGCTCGTATGAGAATAATCACCTTTCAACGTGGTTTTTACAGCATCGAATGCTTGTAAGGTATCCGATAGAATTTCGCTTCCTTCAGTTGTAAAAATTGGTTCTTTAATAGGAATACAAATCGAAATTTTGGCGAGTTTATTGGCAGTGTCATACGTGTGATAAATCACAAAAGGCTTCCCATAAATGGTAATATCGTTGTCTTTACAAAAACTATTGATTTTAGAAAATACAATTGAAGTGTTCTTATTTATTTTCAAAAATTCACTAGTGAAAGTTTGCGAAAGATAGAAAGCTTGTAGTTTACGAACAACTCCATTCACTTTTACATCATAAGTATTGATTTCGTAGTCTAACCTTTTATCTAAATTTGCTAAACTATTTTCGAAAATTGTTCCAAACAAGTTGGCACCACCTCCCTTAAAAATATGCAATACTTTTGAAGTAAAACTCATCCTTCCTTTTGCCTTCCAAGTGACTTTAGTTTTTCCTAAAGTGTCCTTAAAACTCAAGACAATATCAGCTGTATTGCCATCATAAGTCATTGTTTGCTGTATGCTGTCGTTTTCAAAGGCGTTTATTGTTTTTAATTCTCCAGCGCCTTCTTTACCGCTCCAAGAGCAAAAACCACCTTTACCAATAGTATTATTGGAGTAGGTAATGTTTATCATCGCATCGTTAGCCGCAAGTGAATTCCAATCTTTCCAATTTTTTAAATCATTGGTATAGCTATATGCAGAGGCTCGTTGAGAATTGATAATCTTACTTCTTTCGGCTGTAAATGCTCCTTTTTGGGTGGCTATAAATATAGATAAAGTAACTAAACTTAGTAATAACAATAGAAAGAGGTATTTTATAATTCTCATAATCGATAGGTTAAATTCAGTTGTAAAGTTAGAAATTTTATAAATACGTTTAACTATCTCAAAAAAAGTATGAATACCGCTTGACTTGCTGTTTTTTACCTTTAGAAAATCAATTAGTTTTTATGAAAAAGGATGACTTAATTGGGATTCCTTTTTTTGGAATAACTGAGGTCTTATCTTTTAAAGAAAATTTTTATCACAAACAAGAGCACAATAAAAAGGGCAAAACCAATCAAAATCTTGAAATTCCCTTTGTAGAATAATTTGTGCAATTTTGCATCTTTCCTGTAAGCATAAATCATAGCGATGATGAATACAAATACAAAAAAACCAGCAAAAACCATTTGACCTTGACTAAACATAGTATATTTTTTTGGCAAATTTAGGGTTTTGTTTAGGAAATCTTACTATTTTGCAACTCAATTAATCAACTATAATTATGCAAAAACAAATCAACGCCGTCAAAGAATTTCATTCTGCTTTCAAATTGGGTTACAGCGAAAGCCCGAGAGCCGATTTGGGTGAATCGAAAAATACGCTTCGTTTCAATTTGATGAAAGAAGAAAACGAAGAATATCTTGAAGCAGTTCAGAATAATGATTTGATTGAAATTGCCGATGCTTTGGGCGATATGATGTACATTCTTTGTGGGACCATCATTGAACATGGCTTGCAACATAAAATAGAAGAAGTTTTCGACGAAATTCAACGATCTAATATGAGCAAATTGGACGAAAATGGACAGCCCATTTATCGAGAAGACGGAAAAGTAATGAAAGGACCTAATTATTTTAAACCAGATTTTTCTAAAATACTGAAGTAGTGTTCAGTGTTCAGTTTTTAGTTTTACAGGTTTGCAAAAAGAAAGAGCGATTTTCAAAAATTGAAAATCGCTCTTTCTTTTAAGGTTCTAACACTGATCACTAATTCCGATAGCTATCGGAACTGACCACTGTAAACTATACTTGAACAGTCCAACCAAATGTATCTTCGGCCAATTTGTGCTGAATGTTGGTTAGTTTTTCTTTAAGTTGACCAGCTACTGAATTTTCTAATTTTGGCAATTCGTAATACACATCTTGATAAGAGAATCCGATGATTGGATTCACTACTGCAGCTGTTCCGGCTCCAAAAATCTCCTTCAAACTTCCGTCTTTGGCAGCTTCAACAAGTTCAGAAACCAAAACAGGACGAACATCTACGTTGATACCTTCGCGTTTTGCCAAATCAATAAGACTTTTGCGAGTCACACCATCTAAAATTCTTTCACTCGTAGGAGCAGTCATTAAAGTGTCGTTTATTCTGAAAAACACGTTCATTGTTCCTGCTTCTTCCAATTTGGTGTGCGTCGCATCGTCGGTCCAAATTACTTGCTGGAAACCAGCTTTGTTAGCTAAATTGGTTGGGTAAAACTGCGCAGCATAATTCCCTGCTGCCTTTGCAGCTCCAATTCCACCATTGGCAGCTCTACTGAAATGTTCTGCTATTAAGACTTTAACTTCGCCTGAATAATAAGATTTTGCAGGTGACAATAGAATCATAAATTTATACTCATCCGATGGATTGGCAATTACGCCCGCTCCAGTGGCGATCATAAATGGTCTGATATACATCGTGTTACCTTTTCCTTTTTGAATCCAAGCTTCATCTAATTTTAGTAATTGATGTAAGCCCTCCATAAAAATTTCTTCAGGAACTGCAGGCATGGCCATTCTTGTTGCCGAATGATTGAAACGGTTGTAATTTTCATCAGGTCTAAACAACCAAATACCGTCATTATCATCTTTGTATGCCTTCATTCCCTCAAAAATGGCTTGTCCATAATGAAAAACTTTTGCCGAAGGATCTAATAAAAAGGGAGCATAAGGTTTGATAACTGGTTTTTGCCATTCCCCATTTTTGAAATCACATTCAAATAAATGGTCGGTAAAAACTTCTCCAAAATGCAAATTGTCAAAATCTACATCTTTAATCTTTGAAGTTGCAGCTTTAATGATTTCTATTTTATTGGTTTGTGTTGCACTCATAATTTGTTATTCTATTAAAATATTGTGTAAAGAAAGATGGTGAGAAATAAATTTTCGTTTTGCAAAATTAAATAAAAAACATCAATTTCCTTATTAAAAAAATAGTACTTATATCATTTTACTGAGATTTATTTATAGTGAAAAAAAAACTGAAAATCAGGAGTTGAATTTATGGAATATCTAATAAATAAGATGCAATGGTGGTTATACATAAATGCCTTTGTATTAAATTTGGCCTTTTGAAGATCATACAACTAAAATTCAACTGTTATTTTGAAAAGAAATATAATTCAAACCCGCGACGGTTCTACCACGATTCATATCGAGGACTGGGATGAATGTTATCATTCTCGATTTGGAGCTATCCAAGAAGCGCAACATGTTTTTATTAAAAAAGGACTTTCTTTGTTCGAGAATGAGACGGTTTCCATTTTAGAAATTGGTTTTGGGACAGGGTTGAATGCTTTTATTACTTATTTGGAATATCCCAAATTCAATCAGAAAATTGATTATGTTGGAGTAGAAGCCTATCCCGTTACAATCGAAGAAGCAAAAATGATGAATTATGTAGCCGAATTAAATGCTGAAAACGAAAGGGCTGTTTTTGACAAATTACATCAATGCAATTGGGGTGAGGCAGTTATCTTGAATGAAGATTTTGTGTTTACCAAAAGAAAACAGTTTTTTGCAGCGATTGATGATGTCGAAAAATTTGATTTAATCTATTTTGATGCGTTTGGATATGATGTACAACCCGAATTATGGACTGCTGAGATTTTTCATATTATGCACAAAGCATTGAAAAATAAAGGTGTTTTGGTTACTTATGCTGCTAGAGGAGTCATCAAAAGAAATATGATTGAAGCGGGTTTTAGGGTCGAAAAATTGGAAGGAGCTCCAGGAAAAAGAGAAATGTTTCGTGCTATTAAATAGTTTTTATGTTTAAACTGCCTGTTTATTAGGTGTTAATAATAACTTCATAATTCATTGTTAAATTTAATTTTTAAGGCGAATTAATTTCTAAATTTACAACGTTATAATACTAAGTTCTAACCCTAAATTTTTATTATAAATATGTCTAAAGTAATGTTTGAATACACTAAGTCGGTACTAGAAAGAGTGAGTTTTGACGTTTCACTTTTTTGTAAAGAATTAGAAAAAGCAATAAAAACATTGTTGCCCTACGAAATGGAGTTATTACGAGAATGGTTATTAGACTTCACGATCGAAAAACCAGAATTGAAACAATGTTTAATTATTGTAAATAAATAAATTATAAAGGCTGCTCCCGAAAGAGTAGCCTTTTTTTTATTGGTCTCAAATAAAGTTAAAAACTATGCAGTTTTAGTACATTTCCCTTTCAGGTTCTAAAAACTTTACCACAAATTACACAAATTTTCACAAATTGATTTGTGCTAATTTGTGTAATTTGTTCTAATTTGTGGTAAAAAAATTAAGCATTACAATCTGGCAGACTTTCAGTCTGCAAACCAAACCTATGGACTTCCTGTTTATAGTGGATTATTTTTTTTGAATTGGGCTAATGATTTGCACATTTTGAAATGCGATTGCCCCTTTGACAACGCCGGAAATAGTGTTTCGAAGTGCGTCAATAATATGTATTTTCAATTCGCTTTGCGGATAAATCAAGCTGACTTCTCGCGCAGGTTTTGGCTCTTTGAATTGTCTTAATTTCAATTTGTTTTTTTCACTCAAATCCAAAGTGTGTAAATAGGGAAGTAGCGTAGTTCCTAATCCTTCATCTGCTAGTTTTATTAGGGTTTCAAAGCTTCCACTTTCTAATTGAAATGAGTTTTTTGCTCCCATTTTCTGGTTTTTGCATAAATTTAGAATGCCATCTCTAAAACAGTGACCGTCTTGCAATAGCAAAATTTCATCAATATTTAAATCGGAAATTTCTATTTCTGTTTTATTCGAAACACTATGATTGTCTGGAATATAAGCTACAAAAGGCTCGTAATACAGGACGATTTCTTTTATTTTTTCGTCTTCTAATGGTGTAGCGGCAATCGCTGCGTCGAGATGACCATTCTTTAAACGTGTAATAATTTCGTTGGTGTTTAACTCTTCTATGATGAGTTTGATTTTTGGATATTTCTTGATGAAATTATTCAAAAACATCGGTAAAATGGTAGGCATGATGGTCGGGATAATACCAATTCGAAATTCTCCACCGATAAAACCTTTTTGATATTCGACAATATCTTTTATTTTGCCAGCTTCATTAACAATGTTTTTGGCTTGTTCCACTATTTTTTGACCAATTGCGGTCAGCTGAATCGGCTTTTTGCTACGATCAAAAATCAAAATATTAAGTTCTTCCTCAATTTTTTGAATTTGCATACTCAACGTGGGTTGGGTAACAAAACATTTATCGGCAGCAAGCGTAAAATTTTTATATTCGGCTACAGCCAAGACATATTGAAGTTGAGTAATTGTCATTGTATAGTATTTTGTGATGCAAATATAAAAACAATCAATTTAATTTATAGTTAATATCCTCATTTATTTTGTAATTTTAAAAGATAACTTAAAAGTAAAAAGTATGAAACTGAATAGTATTGGGTTACCGAGTGCAGAAGCCGAAGTTTTGGCTGCAGAACTGAATGTGTTATTAGCTAATTTTCAAATATATTATCAAAATCTTAGAGGACTACATTGGAATATTCGTGGAAAACGATTTTTCGATTTGCATTTGAAGTTTGAGGAATTGTATAATGACAGTCAATTGAAGATTGATTTGATTGCCGAGCGTATTTTGACATTGGATGCAGTTCCGCTTCACACTTTTGATGATTACATCAAAAACAATAAACTTGAGGTTGGAAAAAACATTCATAACGATGAAAAAGCTATCGAGTTGATTGTGTCCTCTTTGTCTAAACTGCTTGCCATCGAAAGAGTTATATTGAAGAAATCTGGTGAAATAGAGGACGAAGGGACTAATTCGATGATGGGTGATTTTATAGTTGAACAAGAAAAAACCATTTGGATGCTGAAAGCTTGGCAACAAGAATAAAACATTTATAAAAATATTTAGGAATTTTATTGAATCTATTTTTCTATTTTTGGTAAAATCTAAATCAATTAATACTTTAAGATTATGAGCGAATTCTATGAAAAAATATTAGAAAGAAATAAGAAATGGGTAGAAGATTCATTGGCACTTGATCCAGATTTTTTTAAAGATTTGGCAAAAGGTCAAAAGCCGCCATTGCTTTGGATAGGTTGTTCCGACAGTAGGGTTCCTGCTAATGAAATTATTGGTGCAAAACCAGGAGAAACTTTCGTTCATAGAAATATTGCCAATATGGTGATTCACTCGGATATGAATATGTTGAGTGTTTTGGACTATGCAGTCAATGTGTTGAAAGTAAAACACGTTTTAGTATGTGGGCATTATGGTTGCGGAGGTATCAAGGCAGCAATGGGGAATGACTCAGTTGGTCTGATCGATAATTGGATTCGACATATCAAGGATGTATACCGTTTTCATCACGAAGAATTAGATGCCATTGAGGACGAAACAGAGCGATTTAATCGTTTTGTTGAATTGAATGTAAAAGAGCAAGTTTATGATTTGGCCAAAACATCGATTGTTCAATCTGCTTGGAAAAAAGGACAAGAATTATATTTACACGGTTGGGTTTACGGATTGAATTCGGGATATGTAACCGATTTGAATGTTAATTTTAGTTGTGATAAAGATCTTGCAGATGTTTATCAACTTAAATTTTAAATACTTTTATAAAAAATAGTAGCCACAATTTCACCTCAATGGGGATGAATTTGTGGCTTTTTATTTTTAAATCCAGGGTAAACCCGTTTAAATGTTTTTAGCCACGAATTACACAAATTCATAAACAGTCAAAATTAATTCTCAAGAATTTTCTTGCTTTTCTTGTAAATTAGTGTAAATTGTGTAATTCGTGGCTGTTTTTTTTCTTTTTTAAAAGCGTTTGCTTTGTATTTAAATCTTAAGAAGATGTATTAATCCTCGCTTTCTAGATTTTCATTAAAAGACGAAGGCAATAAAGTAGGGACAAATTTGATAAAAATAGGCAGCAATAAGCTACCACCAGGCAGTAAAAATATAGCCAATGATGGGATTGATTTACAAATATCTAAAAGTTGTTTTCGTACCTTTTTCTTTTCTTTTTCACTCAAGTCTCTACGAGTAGAATAGGCAAGTAGCACCATCAATTCCTTGCTTTCAAGAATTTCTTTTACCAAACGGTTTTTATTACGGTTGATGAGTTTTACAACCGTTTGAGTGGTCTGGTCATAGAAATGTTTTACGGGATTTGAGTAATTGAAATAAGGAATGTTTTTTTGATGTTTTGTAATAAATTCATTTGTTTTAAAGATACTTTCAGTTACAAAATCATCTGGAACCTCAATTAATTCCGCTAATTTATAGAGAAAATAGGCTTCGTTTTTTTCGATAATTCCATCACTCCACAACGCCATTCCGGCCATATCAATTAAATACTGCTTTTCTAATTCGTTTGTAAAATAATCTAATTTCAGTTCGTCCATTCCGAAACCCTGTGATTGAACATCTACTTTCGAAAATTTACTGTAGCGAACCGATGATTCAAAAAGTTTGATCAATAAATCGTCGTATTTCGATTTTGTAGTTTTGGTTTTCAACGCCAATGATACGATGCTGATAATGGCTTCCTCTATTTTTTTTAAATACTTTTCTGGAATTTCTCTGTGAATCAAATATTGGCGAAAAGCCAAAACATCAATGAATAGCAAGGCATTTGTAACAATATGCGAAAAGTTTTTGTTGATAATATCGATATTGGTTTGAACCCGACTATCGATAATTTTTTCTAAGGCTATTGATATGGTGTCATCAGGCATTATTTTTTTAAATAAGCTAAAACCCTGAGGATTCATTTGGTTGTAGAAATCAACTGCTTCTGAAATAAAGTTTTCAGGATTGCTTTTGGGATTACTTAATTCATAAATGCCATACAAAGTGTTGAGCAGCGCTAGTTTTGAAATTTCGTTTTGAAGCCAGCCTTTTGAATTTATTGAAAATGAGGTGTCAAAAGAAACGATGTGACCATAAATAAAGCCTGTTTCCCTGACTTTTTTGTAGAATATAGTCGGTTGCATCTCAGCAGTAAACAGAGAGGATTTTTGTTTCAGGAAAAATTTGTCTATCCAACCGGATGCTGATGGGTTAATCATTACTTTGTTTTGAATTGCAAAGCTATGATTTTTTGCGGGTTTTGAAATTGATTTATTGTTAATAAAAACTTCTTATGTATTTAACGAGTTAGTTTTTACCGCATTTGTAATTTCTCTATGTTTTAGAGTGTTACTGTAAAATTGAGTTCTGGAAAGCGACAGAGCTAACAGATTTTAAAAACCAATTAGTTCTGTATTGAAAAGCATACGTTAAGCATTTAACACTTCGTTCTAAATACTTATTTTATAATTGCCGAACAAGCAACTCTAGCTCCGGCATTTCCGGCGGGTTGAGAAACGAAATCATCGGCACCCTGATGCACAATTAATCCTTTTCCAAGAATGTTTTTAGTTTCGTCTTCGCCACCAATAGTCCATTCATCTGTGGTCAAGGTTATGGTTCCGTTTCCTTTTTCATCGGCGATGAAATTGCCAATATCACCTCTGTGGTATTCGCCAACTCCCCATTGCCCGTGTTTTTTGAAAGTTGGATTCCAATGTCCTCCAGCCGAACTTCCGTCAGCAGCACTACAATCTGATTTTTCGTGGATGTGAATGGCATGAACTCCTGGTTTTAATCCTGAAATTTTGGCAATAAAAGTAACTTTCCCTTTCTTTTCAGTAAAGGAGGCAGTTCCTGTAACGTTGCTGTTACTTTTGGATTCGAAAGTCAAGTTTAATTTTTTGGAATCACTGGAGTTGCCTTTTGTTTTACAACCAATGATAATGGCGATTAACAGCACGATGGATAAGATTATTTTTTTCATAGTATTTAGATTAGATTGTTTTACAATATTAATCATTAAAAAGATGCAAAGAATTAAAGTTATCTTAAAATCGATTTGGTTTTTTAATGGTGAAAATTTCTAGTGACATTAGAATAAAAATTGGTTGAAGTTAGACAACATTTTTCATACACTATCCATACAGTATCCATAAACTTGAGCAGTCCTGAAATAATTGATCCGTTTGTGTTTTTAAAAATCATAAACTAGATTTGTAACCAAGAACTTGAATGGCGGTCAATGCATTTGAAATGGGAGAATTCATATTAAAATAACATTGTTTTAGTGTATTATAACTACATTTAATTAAATTTACTTTTTTTTTATAATAAACGGTCATTTAAAAAAGAAATATGCTGTTAGAAGCCCCTCAATTAAGTTGGTTTTTTTTATTGTTATTTGCTATAAATGGCCTAACCGTTATTTTAATTTTAATATTGAGAAATGACATAATTAGATCAACCCAATTTCTACTTGCCACCAATTTATTGGGAATTACTTTTGGTTCTATAATAATTTGCCTCGTTGAAACCAAATTTATTCTAAAAGTGCCCTTCTTGTTTCGTTTGCCCAGTCCAGTGTACTATCTTATGTTTCCTGCAGCCTATCTTTATGTTAAATTGATAGTAACCGATCGCGTTAGCTTAAAAAAATCGGATTACCTTCATTTTACCCCTGCCTTGGTTCATTTAATCGAAATGACTCCTTTTTATTTAAAAAGCAATCCCGAAAAGATTGCTGTAATCAACAATATCTATAATCTTGACATCAATATGTATGCCCACAACGAAGGGTGGTTACCTCCATTTATTCATAATATAATTAGGGGTTTTATTGGCATTGTATATGCTATTGCTATGTGGCGGATGCTGCAGAAATCTAAAATAATTATGAGTTTGTCTAATAAATTGTATTTTAATAAGATATTACAATGGTTAAAAATTTTCACTATTATAAATGGAATGCTTGGTCTTATTGTTATTGAGACATTAACATTCACTTTTATTCCTTCTGAAATCAGATCCTTGTCATTGAATCTTACTTTTATAACCATCTTAATAATTTCAAATTATTATTTGCTTTTTCATCCTGAAATATTGTATGGTTTGCCAAAACTGACCCTTAGTACTTTATCTGGACTTGAAAATATTAAAGTAGAGGTAAAAAAGAAAAAAAATGACACAATTCTTTTAAATTCTTCTTTGGTCAAAAATGAAATTCCTGAAGAAAGAATAGGTCCACCCTTGCTCAATGAATATAAAATTCAAGTTAACGATTATATTATTCAATCTGCAGTTTATCTCAATCCCGATTTGAGCATTTTCGATTTATCTCGTGCCACTACTATTCCAGTTCATCATTTGCGTTTATTAATTAATAAAAACACAGGACAACGATTCAATGATTTTATCAATGAGTATCGAATCCAACACATGCAAACTTTAATAAATAATGGTGCATTATTGAATAAAACATTAGAAACACTTGCGTTTGAATGCGGATTTAGTTCAAAACCAGCTTTTATCAGAGGGGTTAAAAAATTAACCAATCAAACTCCTGGAGCATATTTCAAACCTAAAAAGTCAAGTGCCAGTAAGGGGATACCTTAATTTGCCAATTTTTTAGTTTCGAAATGTGCAAATCGAAACTTTATAAAAATGATAGTTCAACTGAAATTTTAAAATAAAAGTATTTTTGTTTACTAAACCATTAAACCTTCCTATTTATGAAATTTAAATCAAAAATCAATTCGTTGCTTCTTGCAATAATGACACTAATCACTTTTAGTGTTGAAGCACAAACACCCGCTTTCAAGGGCGACATCAAACTCGATGTAAGAGATTCTAAACCAGATTGGGGACCTTACACTCGCAAAAAAGCGCCAGAGGGTTCACCCAATATTTTATTTATACTATACGATGATACTGGTTTAGCGGCTTGGTCACCTTATGGTGGAAGAATTAATATGCCAACAATGGATAAATTGGCTGCCGATGGTTTAACTTATACCCAATGGCAGACAGTTGCGCTTTGTTCTCCCACTCGCTCTTGTATCAACACAGGGCGTAACCACACACTTAATGGTATGGGAGTTATTACAGAGGGAGCCAATGGTTTCCCTGGTTATAGCGGTCAATTGCCAGCTCAAGCAGCTACTATGGCGCAAATATTAAATGATAATGGTTGGAGCACTTTTTGGTTAGGAAAAGACCACAATGTGCCAGAAACAGATTTGTCTGCTGGAGCCAATAAAAGTCAGTGGCCACTACAACAAGGATATGACCGTTTTTATGGTTTTATTGGTGGAGAAACCAATCAGTTTTATCCTGACTTGACCGAAGATAATCATGCCATTGAAGCGCCTTATGGCCCAGAAAAAGGCTATCATTTGTCTAAAGATTTAGCAGATCAAGCCATCAAGATGATTGGGGATCAAAAATCGGCCAACCCATCGAAACCTTGGTTTATGTGGTATTGTCCCGGAGCAAACCATGCTCCTCATCAAGCGCCAAAAGAATATATAGCGAAATACAAAGGCAAATTTGATGATGGATATGAAGCGTATCGCAAATGGGTATTGCCTCGAATGATTGAAAAGGGGATTTTACCAAAAGGAACCACACTTACCGAATGGAATCCAATGCCAGCAAATATGGCAAATCCTGCCGATGCAGTGCGTCCTTGGAATTCATTATCTGCTGATGAAAAGAAATTATTCTCTCGTTTGTGTGAAGTGTATGCTGCTTTCTCTGAATATACTGATGTGGAGATTGGTCGTATTGTTGATTATCTGAAAAAAACAGGCCAATATGAAAACACCGTAATTATGTATGCTTCCGATAATGGAGCTTCGGGTGAGGGAACGCCAAACGGTTCTGTTAATGAAAATAAATTCTTCAATGGTTTCCCAGATGATTTAGCCGAAAATATGAAATTGATTGATGAATTGGGTGGACCAAATACTTACGAGCATTACCCAACAGGATGGGCAGCAGCTTTGTCAACTCCTTTTAAAATGTTTAAACGCTACTCCAATTATGCTGGAGGAACGGATTGTCCCTTGACTATTACTTGGCCAAAAGGAATTAAAGCCCGAGGCGAAGTACGTAACCAATACCATCATGCTGTTGACATTGTTCCAACCATTCTAGAAATATGTGGATTGGAAATGCCAAAAGTGTATAAAGGAGTAGAACAATATCCTTTATCAGGAGTTTCTATGAAATATAGTTTTGATGCTAAACCAAACGACCCAACCCAAAAACATGTACAGTTTTTCTCTATGTTAGGTACTCGTGCGGTTTGGCAAGATGGTTGGAAAGCCGTTGCAGTACATGCACCATTAACAGATAAAGGTAAATTTGACCAAGACAAATGGGAATTATATAATGTAGAAGCAGATCGTTCTGAATCAAAAGATTTAGCCAAAAAATTTCCTGAAAAATTGGAGTCTATGAAAGCATTATGGTTGGAGGAAGCCAAGAAAAACAATGCATTACCGCTAGATGACCGAACTACTATGCAAATTATTACGTTGCCACGTCCAACTGAAGAAGTAGAGAAAGATAGCTATACCTATTATCCACATACTAGTCAAGTTCCAGAAGCGGTTGCAGTAAATGTTAGAGGTAAATCTTTTAAAATCATTTCTAACGTTGAAATTAAAGCTGATGCTCAGGGCGTTATTTTTGCTCACGGTTCTCGTTTTGGAGGTCATAGCTTGTTTATAAAAGACCACAAGTTGTATTATGTTTATAATTTCCTTGGTATTACTGAGCAACAAATAGTTTCAACAGAAACATTGAAACCAGGAAAATACACTTTTGGTGTTGAATTTACCAAAGAAAAAGCAGGTGCACATGGAGAATCAATGGGAACTACTAAATTGTATATCAATGACAAACAAGTGGCCACTGGTGCTATGACTGCACAAGTAGGGAAGTTTACCCTTGTAGGTGATGGACTTTGTGTAGGTTTTGATAGTGGAGATCCTGTAAGTAAACAATACGCTTCGCCTGGAGAATTTGAAGGCGGAGAAATTAATTTTGTAACAGTAAACACTGGAAAAGAACAATACCTTGATTTAGAAAGAGAAGCTGCCAGAGCTTTTAGTAAAGAATAACTATTTTTGACTAAGCTTTTTCGTTATGTAGATTTATAATTAACGGTCATAGTTGTGGTGACCGTTTTTTTAATAAAAACAAAAAACAAAAAATGAAACACAAAACTAAATTCGCCTCACTATTACTTATAGTTATGCTATTAAGTTTATTTGTATCGGCTCAACAAAATAAGAAACCAAACATCGTGTTTATTCTAACCGACAACCTTGGTTATGGTGAAATTGGTTGTTATGGAGGAGGACTTACTCGCGGTGCTGCAACTCCCCGCATTGATGCGCTTGCTACACAAGGAATGCGATTACTTAATATGAATATGGAGGCGCAATGTACTCCAAGTCGTTCTAGTTTAATGACAGGACGATGGGCGATTCGTTCAGGAACACATTCTGTTCCTTTTGGTGGTGTGGCAGATGGTCTTACTCAATGGGAAGTGACTATAGGAGAAGCATTATCTGAGGCTGGCTATTCTACAGGATATTATGGTAAATGGCATTTGGGCAGCCACGATGGTCGTTTGCCAAATGATCAAGGATTTGACGAATGGTATGGTATTCCACGTACGACTGATGAATCTCTTTGGCCTACTGCTACAGGATGGTCGCCCGATATAATGCCAGCCGAAATGACAATGGAAGGCAAAAAAGGAGAGAAAAGCACCCCTTTAAAACAATATAATGTTGATGAACGAAGAATTATTGATGCTGAAATAACTAAGCGGTCTATTGCTTTCATTGAAAAACAGTCCAAATCAGGCAATCCTTTCTTTACTTATGTTGCGCTGACACAACCTCATTTGCCAACTTTGCCAAATCCTGCTTTTTCAGGTAAAACAGGCAATGGCGATTGGGCAGATATGCTTGCAGAAATGGATTTTAATGTTGGACAAATTATTGATGCAGTCGAAAAAGCAGGTGAAACAGAAAATACTATTTTTATTTTTACAAGCGACAACGGTGCTGAATTTTTAAAACCGTGGGATGGCTGGTCTGGACCTTGGCGTGGTGCTTATTTCACCGCATTGGAAGGTGGTATGCGTGTACCGTTTATCATTCGTTGGCCCGGCAAAATTGGTGCAGGACATGTCAATAACGAAATTGTACATGGAGTGGATATGTTTGCTACTCTTGCAAAATTTACAGGAGCAAAAGTACCGAGCGACCGTCCAATGGATAGTGATGATCAATCCGACTTTTTTCTCGGCAAAACTCAGAAGTCAGCCCGTGAAGGTTTTCCAATCTGGTGCGCTGAGCGTCTTACTGCAGTAAAATGGCGCAACTGGAAAATG
This sequence comes from Flavobacterium sp., assembly GCF_044348915.1. Lineage (GTDB taxonomy): Bacteria > Bacteroidota > Bacteroidia > Flavobacteriales > Flavobacteriaceae > Flavobacterium. Next base: position 25,324 of record NZ_JBIKRX010000013.1, read on the forward strand.
CACTTCCTCCGTCAGGACAATATGTTTGACCCACCAGTAAAGAATCCTGTTCCAGTGATATATAATTTATTTACCGACCCTCGTGAGGAAAAGCCCACTCCGGACTCATGGGTAGTTGGTCCTATGCTAAAAATAGTAGGTGAGTTCGATCAGAGTGTCAAACAATATCCACTTATTTCGATGGGAACACCGGATACTTACGTTCCCCCTTTTGCCAAAATAAATTCTGATAAGAAAGTTAAATAATAAATAAAACTAAATCAACGGTTATCTCCTGATTAATAAATCGCGGATAACCGTTTTTAAAATTAAAAAACAAAAATGAAAAACTTAAATGTCCTGCTACTTATTACAGCATTTTTACTTACCATAGGAACTGCAATAGCACAAGACAAACCAGCCGAAAGTGCAGCGGATTTGGCCAAGAAATTATCCAATCCTATTGCGTCACTTATTAGTGTGCCTTTTCAAAACAATACTGATGTTGGGATTGGTGCTTATAATGGTTCCAGAAACACCTTGAATTTTCAACCTGTAATTCCGATTTCAATTTCTCAAAAATGGAATATGATAAGTAGAGTGGTACTTCCTATTGTTACCCAACAGGACATTATTGCGCCGGGTGTGAAACAAACTGGTTTGAGCGATGCTGTAATCAGTGCTTTTTTCTCTCCTGCGGAAGCTAAAAATGGTTTGACTTGGGGTGTTGGACCTGCAATTTTAGTTCCCACTGCTACTGATAAATTATTGGGAACCGAAAAACTGGGAGTAGGTCCTACAGCCGTAATTTTGAAACAAGCCAATGGTTGGACTTATGGAGCATTGGTAAACCAAATATGGTCAATTGCCGGTAATGACGACAGAGCCGATGTGAATCAAATGTTTCTGCAACCGTTTTTTGTATACAATTGGAAAAGTGGAGCAGGAGTAGGCGGGAATTTTGAAATAACTCAAAATTGGGAAGGGAATACTACCGCTGTATTCTTTAACCCAACTGTAAGTGGAATTACAAAACTCGGGACACAAATGGTACAGTTAGCCATTGGGCCTCGAATTCCTGTATCGATACCAGCGGGAAGCAGACCAGATTTTGGAATTAGGGCAGTTGTGAATTTTGTGTATCCAAAGTAAAATAAAATTACAATGCCTATTTATAACTTAATATATATATATATAACAATGCACTATTTTCCGAAACTACATACTAGCAGATTGAACTTCAGGTTTATAATTTTCCTTTTTTTATGGGGATCTATACCAGCATTTAGTCAAGTCTATACTAATAAGATAATTAAAAAAAATAATGAACAAGTAGTAGATAGTTTAAAAACAATAGATTACCCCTATTCTTTGCCAATTTGGGGCGAAAAGGTGGCGCAAAAAGGCTATCAATTACCCTATTCTGCAGGAGTTTCTGTCAATTATTTTTGGCAGGAATCAAGTCTTGTAATTAATAATTTGGATGTTGGATTCAATAATGGACAACAATACAATTTAGATCAAGTTGTACGGTTCAATACTGCAACAGCAGCAGCTGAGGCCATTAACATTAGACCTGATATTTGGTTACTTCCTTTTTTAAATGTATACGGAATTCTTGGAAAAGTTAACACATCTACCGCAATAGACGCAGGAATATGGGTTCCTGATGGCAATAATAATTGGAGTGAAATATATGATTTTGGTACTAAGGCAAATTTTAATGGTACTACCTTTGGGTTGGGATTGACTCCAACAATTGGAATTGGTGGCGGATGGTTGGCACTTGATATGAATGTAGCTTGGACAGATCTAGCAGAATTAGATAAACCCGCTATGACTTTTGTTTTTGGACCTAGAGTAGGAAGGTCTTTTAAATTACATAAGCCAGAAAGTAACATAACTTTTTGGGCTGGCGCCTTTAGAGTTCATCTTAAAAGTGGTACTGCTGGTTCGTTACCATTGTCTGATTTTATTTATGGTGGCAATGCACAGGCTAAAGTAGATCAGGGCATTTTAAAAGTTGAGGAGAAACAAACTGCAGTTGATGCTTGGTGGAATGGATTGAGCCCTTTACAGCAAGCAAATCCCGTGAATGTTACTAAATATAGTACCGCAAATCGGGCACTTGATGCCGCTGGAAGTTTTTTAGCAGCTATAGATGGTGCTTTGAGTACTGCCGAATCATCGACAGTGCAATATTCACTTGAAAAAGCACCACAAAATGCTTGGAATTTCCTTTTAGGATCACAATATCAATACAATAAACACTTTATGTTAAGAGCGGAGTATGGATTCTTAGGAAGTCGCAAGCAATTTTTAACCAGTCTTCAATACCGATTTGGATTGTAGCTAAAGTATTGTATAATTGAAAAAATTTTACCTAATTATTTCGTTGCTTGTCAGTATGCAATCTGCAAGTTCACAAGTTTTGATTTCTTTACTCTTTGGCGACAAGCTAAATTCTCCAAGAGTTGAGTTTGGTTTAGAAGGAGGAGTCAATTTCTCGAACATTTCTAATCTTGGCGGAGCTGATTCACGAGCTAATTTCAATCTTGGTTTTTATTTTGATTATAAACTTAAAAATCCGTCTTGGCTGGTTAGCACAGGAGTCATTGTAAAATCGACTATGGGTGCTAACGGATTGGCAATCTATCCTTTGAACGATACGAATTTGGATGCCGCTTTTGCTGCAGGTACGATTGACCGTAAAATCAAATATTTTAATGTTCCGATAGCTATTAAATATAAAATAAATCAAAATATTTATGTCAAATCTGGAGTACAGTTGGGCTTATTAAGTAAAGCCTATGATGAGTTGAAAAGTGATTATGAAGGCGAAAATCTAACTTATAAAATTAATATTCGCGACCAATTGCATGTTATTGATGTAGGAATAGCTTTGGGAACTGGATACCGCTTACTAAAGGGGCACGGAATGAATTTGGGAGTTAACTATTATTATGGTTTAGTTTCAGTAAATAAGGGAGATACAAGTCCTAAGCACTACAACCAGTCGTTTTATATAACAGCTGGAATACCGATAGGAAAAGGAAAAGCAGCTCAGAAAAGAACCGAATAAGAAGAATAGTAGTTCAGTAGTATACATCATTTAAAAATAAATAAGTAAAAAATATATTTAATATGAAAGATAAAATTAGGAGGGTATGTCTTTTGGGAAGCTTTGTTTTGACGGCTTGCCTGTTGTTTTCAAATCCTGTGCAAGCCCAAGAAAAAATTGGAAATGAATACCGTCTTATTGTAGTTCCTACCTATCCCATTAGTAAAGATTTTTATATCACTACTTATTTGGGCTATGTCAATAATACCGATAGCAAAATTATTTCAACCTATATAGGACTTCCTGGTTTGTTTGTTTATAAACTTAAAGATAATTTTCAACTTCAGGCTGGGTCTTTTTTAATACTAAATAGCGATAACTCTCCTGCGAATAATGACAATAAAGAAATACGATATGTGTTAGGGGGGAAAATTAACTTGCCTAATTCTTCTAATCTTCATATTTCGAATTGGACTCGATATGAGTTGCGTGATTTTAATTACGATAATAACAGTTTGAATAAGACAAACAACCGAATTCGAAGTCGGTTTGCTATTGAATTTCCTATTGGCAAAAATCCTTGGCAATCCAATTCTTGGTACGGTATTAGTGATTTCGAGTTGTTTTATACCTTTGAAAAAGGGTATTTTGACCGTTTTCGTCAACGTTTTGGTGTTGGTTATATTATTGATAAACAGTGGACTTTGAATTTTGTCTATCATATCCAGTTGGATAGAGCAGCTAAGGATTTGAATCCAGAATGGACGACTAACATTTACAGAGTGGATGTACGTTGGACCATCCCTCACAAAAAACATCAGCCGTTGAACGACTCACCAGATGCCGATTAATGCTGAAAATTAAATTATAATCTTTTCCTCGAGTCGAGTACGTTTTATTTTCCAGCAAAATTTGAACTCGTAAATGACTTATATCTGTATGTTCAATTGTATTATAATTTCGATAGTATATACTTATTGAGTATAAGAAAGAGGAAAGAGAAAAGAAGAAAGAAAACAAACTTTATGTAGACTTTTCAAGCAGGTAAAACCAACTATATAAAGCAACTGTTTTTTTACCTTCAACTCCAGATATTGATTATAGAGAAGTTTGGATAGCGGAAAGTACAAATGTTACTATCCTAGAAATCACTACTAAAGAATTTAAAAATGCTATATTGCTATCAGGCAAAGGAATGAAAACGACAATCTCGACAAAAAAAGAATAAAAACAGTAATAATTAACAATAAATGCACTAATAAATTCTAATTTTAATATTCTAAATTAATACATTATGAAAAAACAAATTTTACTTTTTGGATTATCACTTTTTACGTTAAGTGGTTATGCTCAGCCAGCCAAATCCGATTCGGTTGCTTTACTTCTTATGGATCGTATGAGTGTTTTTATTGGAGAGCTTCAATCGTGTAGTTATACATTAAATGTTGGAGAAGATTTCCATCGTGAAGACAACAGTATGTCAAAAAAATTCAGCGAAGATGAGGTGTATATGGTCGGTCCGAATAAAATGTTAGTTAACAAAAACGGCAGTAAAGGACACCAAAGTTATATGTACAACGGAACTCAATTGGCCTATTATTCGCATGATGAAAACAATTATGCCATTATTGAAGCACCAGATAATATAATAGAAACTATTGATAAAGTAAATGCCGATTATGATTTTGAATTTCCTGCAGCCGACTTCTTTTATCCAGCATTTACTGATGATTTGATTGCTAACAGTAGTCAAATACGCTATTTAGGAAAGTCTGTTGTAAATGGAAAAGAATGTTTTCATATACTAGCCATCGGTAGTGATTTTGACTTTCAATTTTGGATCAGCAATGATGCCTATAATTTGCCAATGAAATTTGTTTATGTATACAAAAATAAAAAAGGTGCACCACAATATGAAGGTACTTTAAGCGGTTGGAAAATAAACCCAGTTTTCCCAGATTCGATGTTTAATTTTCTTCCACCTCCTGGGGCAAAACAAATCACAATAGTATCTAAATCAAAAAACTAAAACTTACAACTATGAAAACAAAAATATATCGTGTCTTAACTTTAGTAATTTTTTTCACATCACTTTTGTTAACAACTGAACAAGCATTGGCACAAAGAGGAAAACACGGTGGTGGAAATCGTGGTGGAGGTGGAGCATCTATGGCTTCAAGGCCATCCCCATCAAGGCAAACGGCATCTAGACCATCGCCATCGAGACAAACTGCATCAAGAGCTCCCTCTGGAGGAGGTGCGCAAACTAGAAATAGAAGCATCAATGGAGGGAGTGTGAAATCTCCTTCGCGATCACCACAGAATAACTATAGTTTAAATAATTCTAATGATAGACCAAAAATTGGAAATAATAATTCAAACGATAGACCTAATATTGGGAATAATAATTCAAATGACATTCCTAAATTAGGAAATAATAATTCAAGAAATGATTCTAAACTTGGTGATAAGAATATTGGTGACAAAAAAAATATTGGGAATAACAATAAAATAGGCAACACCAATAATATAGGTAGCAACAATAAAAACATTAAAAACAATAATGTAAATATTAATGTGGATAGAAGCAAAGACATTAAAATAAACAACAGTCGCAACACTTCTGTTCGACGTAATAATAATATTCGTTACAATAGAGCGCCTTATCACTATGGCGGTTATGGTTATAATTGCTATCACCCCTATCGCTATCATCCGTATCGTCCCTTTATGTGGGGTCCAGTTTGGCATCCATGGGGATTTTTTGTAGCCACTTTAGCCGTTACAGCAGTTGTAGTTAGTGTTGCCAATCAACCCGATCCTTATCATTATGATAATGGAGTATGGTATCAAGCTGGTAATGGAGGCTATACTGCCGTTGCAGCACCAGTAGGAGGAACTGTCGTCAATATTCCTGATGGTGCAGAAACGGTCAATACCGGAACCGTTAATAATTATTATTATGGAGGTACTTATTATGAAAAATCAGATGGAGGCTACACTGTCGTAGAACCTACTGCGGGAACTATTGTAGATCAATTACCAGAAGGTGGTGAAGAAGTAAAAATAGGAGATGTCACTTATGTGAAATTTGGAGAAACCTATTACCAACCAGTAGAAGTGGATGGGGAAAATAAATATGAAATTGCTCTTGTTGAAAAAGACTAATTAAATACTATTGTTACTCGTATTCCAGTGTCGATGCCTGCTAGTGGAAGACCTAATTTTGGAGTGAGAGCCGTGGTGAATTTTGTTTTTCCGAAGTAATATAGAAAATTTGCCAAGGAGTTTTTAGTAAAGAATATACATTGTAAAAATAGTTATCCCGAAAAAGCAGCTAGAATAGTCCAAAAATAAAAGACTATTTGTCTCTCCAGAGGAGTCGCTACGAGGGAGAGTATGGACGCTTTAAAGCTTGACAAACGAAGTCGTACTATTAGATTGAAATATAATTCTGTTTGGTTTTACTCTGTTCAATCGAATAATTAGCAAACGGTCATCATTTAGGTGACCGTTTTTTTTATCGCTTGATGTACCTAATTAAGTTTAAAAGCAGCTAGATTATTATTCTAAAAAATCATCACAATTATTTGGAGTAACTACCATTGTTGTTTTTATGGCATAATTTTCTAAAAAAGTTTTAGAAAATTTTTTGTTTCTATTTTTATCATTCCATTTGAATTCAATTGCCGAAAACTCTCCATCTATTTCTTCTATCCAGTCAATTTCTTGTTGCTGATAGGTTCTCCAAAAATAGCTTCTACCGTGCCATTTTTTATAATTCAACAATTTTGTTCTTTCAGAAATCATAAAATTTTCCCATAACGCTCCTACATCTTGTCTGAATTCTAACGATTTAAAATTTCCAATAATAGTATTTCTAATCCCATTGTCATAAAAATATACTTTTCGTGAACTGTTCATTTCTGTTCTCCTATTTCTGCTTAATGGCAAAACTCTAAAAACCACGTACGCTTTTTCTAACAACGAAATATACTGTTCTACCGTTGCTCTATCTACACCTACGGTTCTTGAAAGTTCATTATAATTAACTTCTGATCCAAGCTGCAAAGCTAAAGCCAACAGTAATTTATCTAAAACTTCGGGTTTTCTAATGCCTTGAAACTGCAATAAATCTTTGTATAAATAGCTGCCAGCTATTTGTTTCAACAAGCTCTCAGCCTCATTTGGATTTGTGATTACCTCAGGATAAGTTCCATAAATGAGATATAATGGTATGTTTTTATGGTTCTGAATAAAGCCAAAATGAGTCTTTAATTCTTGCCAAGAAAAAGCAAATAAATTGTATTCCCATTTTCGACCTGTTAGTGGTTCGTTTATTTGATTTGCAATTTCTAAAGCTGATGAACCGCTTACTACTAATCGCACATTTTGGATTTGATCGTGAATAATTTTTAAAACCAATCCAATGTTAGTTATACGTTGCGCTTCATCAAAAAAAACAGTGGTATAATTGCCAATTATATTGCGGAGTTTGTTTTCGCCTGCATTTTCAAACAATAATCGATCTTCAGTATCGTCACCATTTACAAATAAATAATTTCCTTCTCGTTCGCATAACGAGCGAAGAAGTGTTGTTTTTCCTACTTGGCGTGGTCCTATCAGAATTAATACTTTCCCAGAATTCCATTTTTCTTCAATATTGTTCTTAACAACTCTATCTAAATCTATCATAACAGTACATATTGATTGTAGCAAAGTTACAATTTTTAATATAACTAAGAGATTTAAATCTTAAAAAAATATATAAAATAAATAATTTAATCTACTATTTATATATAAAAAATTGATTAAATGGTTTAAAGTTGTCGTGTTTTTAAACTTGACAGCCCTTTTACTAGGGAGTAGTAAGGTTTAATTTAAGATTTTAGCATCCATTTATAACTTACGGTCATCGCCCAAATAGTGATAGGGCTGTTGTCTTGTTTTTTATACTTTTAGGCCTAAGTAGAATAAAAATAAATTAGGTTTTTAGTCCTTTTTAGACTGTCTAAAACTTGTACTCGCCCTATCAAAAAAGTAAATTTGCAGTCGAAATTAAAAATCACAACTAACACAACTATTTTGAAAACAACTATACTTAAAATACTATTCGTACTATTCCCAGTAGTGCTTTTAGCGCAAACTCCGGCGGTTAAGCCAAAAGAAGTCAATGAGCAGTTCCAGACCTGGGTTTCTTTGAATACAGTAACTAAATTCAGCAAACATTGGGGCGTTGCGGCCGATGCACATATCAGGACCAATGATTTTTTTCAGGACAATAATTTTTTCTTTTTACGAGGAGGGATTGCTTATATTCCAAATTCGAAATTTTCATTTATTGGAGGCTATGCCCATATGTGGTTGGCGCCTAGAAATCCTACTTGGAGCACTTTCTCGGACGAAAACAGACTGTATCAACAAGTGCAAATGATTACCAAACAAGGCAATGTAGCGCTACTTCAACGTATTCGAAATGAGCAACGCTGGCAAGAAATCATAATTAATGATGTGGAAACAGGCGAAAATAGATTCTCCAATCGAGTGCGGTATTTGCTTAGTGCGACTATCCCAGTATTCAAGAATAAAAAAGCCCCATCATTAGTGGTTTCGGATGAATTGTTGGTTCAATTTGGGCAAGATATTGTCCTCAATACTTTTGATCAAAACCGTTTCTTTATTGGAATCAAACAAACGATCAACCCTAAATTGAGTTTTGATTTTGGTTATATGAATGTCTATCAGCAAAAAGCGAACGGATATCAGTACGATATGAATCATACTCTGCGATTGTTCTTTTATATGAGTTCGAGTATAGCACACGCAGATTAATAGCGCTAGATTTCTAAAAAATAGTCGTTTTTATTACTTATTTAAATTCCTTCAAGAGCAACAAAAACTTGGAGGATTTTTTGTTTCTGAAACTTTAGCCTTTTAAAGCTTTCCTTCCACCAGCAATTCATAAATGAGTTCCGAGACATGGGCTTTGCCCGATTTTTTTAAAATGTTTGCCCGATGTGTATTGATGGTGTAGATGCTTAAAAATAGTTTTTCAGCAATCTGTTCCGTGTTCATGCCCGATTCGATCAGTTTTATGATTTCGAATTCACGTTTGGTAAAATTACTACCTTCATTCAACAGGCTATCATCTGGATATTTGAAACGAGAAATATCGTTTCCTGAATAATAATAAAAACCGTATTTGATCTTTTTACACCAATCAATGTTGGTGTGAACTTGCAGGATATATAACGTTTTATGGGGTATTTCGCTATAGAATAAATAACATTGAAAAAGTGTTTCAGAATATTTCCCCTCTGGATTTAGTAATTTCATATTGGTTGAAAATAATGAATATCCGCTTTTAGCAGCAAGAAGATCATTGGCAATACAAATCAACTTAGCCCAACCCTTAGTATTTCTATGTACCTCGTCAGGATGGGCAGCTTCTATATTATGGTATGGATTCAGTTCTTTGGGATCAACACCAATCATATCCATACTTCGCTTACTTGTAAAAAGAATCTTTCCCTGCAAAAGATCAGCAACAAAGAAATACTGATTATGGATTTTTGTCGATTGCTCTAAATCAAATAACAAAGGGTCATTAGGATCGATTCCATTGAAGCCTATAGGTAAAAAGTCATCAATGAATTTGTGAAATAATCTATAGTATTAATTGTCAGTCATTTATTAGTTGGTTGATGGTTTGTGCTTATTTTATAAAAAAGCTAATTTACAAATATACGGATTAGTAAGTATTTTTTTAGGGTTTAATTTTGTTTAAATTTGATAGTAATATAATTGAGATAAATCGTATAAATATTTTTTACTTTCAAAAAAGCGAATCTGTCAGAAGCCCCATTAAATAAAATTGAAATAGAGTATTAATTACTAAAACTAAGAACTCAATGATTTTTTTAGAACTTGCCGTTTTATTAATCTGCATTTTTATTGGTTCCCGAATGTCTGGCATTGGTCTGGGTGTGATGGGAATGATTGGGCTTTTAATTCTACTCTTTGTATTCGGAATGCAGCCTGCCGATCCTCCACTTGAGGTGATGTTAATTATTTTGAGCGTAGTCACCGCTGCAGCCGCTTTGCAAGCTGCGGGAGGTATGGATTATTTGGTTAATGTAGCCGCCAAAATACTACGCAGTCATCCTGGACAAATTACTATTTTAGGGCCATTTGTCACTTATTTTTTTACTCTTTTTGCAGGAACTGCCCATATTTCCTATTCCATTTTACCCATTATTGCTGAGGTTGCTACAAAAGCCAGAGTGCGTCCAGAACGCGCTTTGAGTATGAGTGTTACGGCGGCTCATATGGGCATTACTTCCAGTCCAGTTTCGGCGGCAACAGCTGCTTTGCTTACGGTTTTGGTTTCGAGTGGGATAAAATTGGCTGACATCCTTATGATTTGTATTCCTGCTTCGTTGATAGGTATTTTTGTTGGAATTCTTTTTGTTCTAAAAAGAGACAAGGAACTAGATGAAGACCCTGAATTTATCGAAAAGATGCAAGATCCTGTATTTGCTCAAAGTATTACTGGTTCCTCACAAGATACTGAAATTGCACTTAAACCCGGAGCTGTTAATTCGGTTGTGATTTTTGGTTTGGCTGTATTAGCGGTTGTTTTACTGGGTTCTTTTCCTTCCATAATACCTGAATTTTCAGGGAGTCAGGGCTTCACACCTAATTTTGCTGTGAATGCTTCCGGTCAAGTTCAAATTCCTTCTATGATTATGATGCTCATGCTTGCTGCGGCTGGTTTTATTATACTTTTTGCCAACACTACTGCATCCGAAGTTACTAAAGCTAGTCTTTTTGCTTCAGCAGGTCAAGCTACCATTGCCGTTTTTGGTGTGGTTTGGATGAGTGGCACTTTTATGCAATACAATTATGTAATTATAAAAAACACTTTAGGCGAATTGGTTACCGCTTATCCTTGGTCTTTTGCGATTGCTTTGTTTGTACTGAGTATTTTACTTTTCAGTCAAGCTGCTACCACAAAAGCTTTGATGCCATTGGGATTGTCTTTAGGAATAGCTCCTGCCTTTTTGATAGGTATTTTCCCAGCTGTAAATGGTCACTTTTTTATACCGGGCTATCCAACCTTACTAACAGCTATACAATTTGACCGAACAGGAACCACCAAAATAGGGAAGTACGTGCTGAATCATAGCTTTATGTTACCTGGAATTGTGACTACAGTGGCGACAGTTATTGCGGGTTTAATTTTACAATCAATTATATTATAAATCTCTAAATACTAACAACATGAAAAGAATTTTATTTTTAGCAACGATTCTCTTTTTCGGAATCAGTTCTTTTGCTCAGTTTCGCATCGAAAAAGATTTGTTGGGCGAAAAACAAATTCCCGACAAAGCCTATTATGGTGTACAAACCGCACGAGCATTAGAGAATTTCCAGATTAGTGGTGTAGAAACTAATTTTTATCCAGATTATGTAAAGGCGTACGCTATGGTAAAATTGGCAGCAGCCCGAGCTAATTTTGAAGTAGGCAGAATGAAAAAAGACCGATTTGATGCCATTGAAAAAGCCTGTAAAGCGGTTATGGATGGCAAATATCACGACCAGTTTCTGACCGACCTTTATCAAGGTGGTGCTGGAACCTCAGCCAATATGAACGCCAATGAGGTTTTGGCCAATATAGGTTTAGAACTCACAGGTCATAAAAAAGGAGAATACAAATACCTTGAACCTCACGATGACTTGAATATGGGACAATCTACCAATGATGTGTATCCAACGGCTATTCACGTGGCTATTCTGCTTCATAATGACAAAGTAGTCAAAGAAGCCAAAGCATTGGCGGCAGCATTTCACAAAAAAGGAGATCAATACAGCAAAGTACTCAAAATGGGTCGTACCGAAGGTCAGGATGCTGTGCCAATGACAGTAGGTCAGGAGTTTCATGGTTTTGGGCACCAATTAGACGCTGCTATTGAAGCGTTGGTTCATTCTGAATCCTATCTGTATGAAGAAAATATGGGGGCAACTGCTATTGGAACTGGTATTACTGCCTCACCAGGTTATGCCGAGAAATGTGCTGTTCAATTGGCTAAAATTACCGGAAAACCAATGAAATTGAGTTCCGATTTGATAGCAGCAACTTCCAGTATGCAAGGTTTTGTGATGTATTCTTCGGCTTTGAAAAATTTCGCTGTCACTTTATCCAAAATTAGTAGTGACCTCATCTTTTTAGCTTCTGGACCACGAACTGGTATTTTCGAAATTAATTTACCCGCTTTGCAACCCGGCTCTTCTATTATGCCCGGAAAAGTAAATCCGGTGATGCTCGAATTAATGAATCAAATTTGCTATAAAATTGTAGGGAATGATGCCACTGTTACCATCGCTTCACGAGATGGGTTGCTTCAACTAAATGCGTATGAACCCGTTGTGGCTGTGGCTATTTTCGAATCTCAAGCGTTGTTGTTTAAAACTATGCCTTTGTTCCGCACCAATTGTATCGATGGAATCACTGTAAACGAAGCCACTTTGAAACGTTATATGGAACGTAGTGTGGGAACTGTAACCGCTTTGAACCCCATTTTGGGATATGAAAAAACTACGGAATTGGCCAAAGAAGCTTTGGAAACCAATAAAGGAATTCTGGAACTGATTCGCGAGAAAAAATTACTCACCGAAGAACAGATTAAAGATTTTATGGATCCAATTAAAATGACCAGTCCACAATAAATTTATTAATACATTAATTAAAAACTAAAACTATGAAAACAATGAAATTTAATTTTAGAAACGTACTCATCGCTGTAATGCTTTGTGCAAGCATTTTGGGATTTGGACAAGCCAAACTCCCTAATATTGTGATACTTGCTACTGGCGGAACTATTGCAGGAGCAGGAGCAAGTTCGACTGGATCGGCTTATACTTTTGGTCAAGTTAAAATTGAAGCTATGATAGATGCGGTGCCTAATATCAGGAAATTAGCCAATTTAAGAGGGGAACAAACTGCCAATGTCGGTTCACAAGATATGAGTGTGAAAGTTTGGCTGGATTTGGCCAATCGAATCAATGAACTTTTGAAAAGTGCAGCTGTTGACGGTATCGTAATTACTCACGGAACCGATACTCAAGAGGAAACTGCTTATTTTTTGAATTTGGTTGTAAAAAGTGACAAACCTGTGGTATTAACTGGTTCTATGCGTCCTTCCACCGCTTTGAGCGCTGATGGTCCTTTGAATATGTATAATGCTGTGGCATTGGCTGCTAATCCAAATGCCAAAGGATATGGTGTAATGGTTGTTATGAATGATGACATTCACGCTGCTAGAGATGTGAAAAAGATGTTTTCAACACCCGTACACACCTTTCAGTCTCCACAAGAAGGATTGATAGGAACCGTAATTTTTGGTGAAGTTTTATTCTTCCACAAACCATCTGGTCGTCATACTACCAATAGTGAGTTTTCAGTTGATGGATTGAAATCATTGCCAAGAGTTGATATTGTTTACGGTTGTGCCGATATGTCCACAGATTTGATTGATATCATGGTTAAAGCTGGTGCCAAAGGAATTGTGATTGCAGGTGTTGGTGATGGTAATATGAATGCGGGAACTTTAGAAGCAATGAAGAGAGCAACGAAGGCAGGAATTCCAGTAGTAAGAGCAACACGAGTTCCGATCGGTGCCGTTTTGATTAAAGGGGAAGTTGTTGATACTGATTACGGAAGTGTGTCTTCGGATGAGTTGAATCCTCAAAAAGCAAGAATACTGCTAATGTTGGCTTTATCAAAAAATAGAAGCAGAGACGATTTACAAAAACTATTTATTGAGTACTAACTAAATAAGAATGTTATGAAAAAAATCTATAGTTTGCTATTTGCAATAGCGGTTGTTTTGCTTCCAGTAGCTCTAAAGGCACAAACGCAGGAGGGCGATACAATCACCTATAAAACCTTAATTCCTGCTGCCAAGCAAGGTTTGCTAAAAAATATGAGTATGATTGCCAATATGCAATTTTCAGAGCAAAATGAGTTTGTAGATGGTGATTATTCGGCTTCTAAATTTAAAATGAATCAGTTTCGGTTGGAGTTTAAAGGGCAAGTTCACGAAAAAGTCTATTTCCGTTTCCGTGACCGCTATACTCGTGCACAAACTTCGGAATCTATTGATAATTTAAGTCGTTCCGTTGATTTGGCTTTTATCCGTGTGGATGCCTCCAAGAAATTGAGTTTTACTCTTGGTAAGATGTGTGCCGCTTGGGGCGGATTTGAGTTCGATTATAATCCCATAGAAATTTATGAGTATTCAGATATTATTGAGCAAGCCGATAACTTTCTAACAGGAGTTGGAGCCACCTATCAGGTGAATAAAAACAATTCCTTTACCCTACAAGTATTGGACTCTAGAACCAAAACTTTTGAAGAATTGTATGGCGAACAACCCTATTTTACGGAGTCAAAAGCACCACTGGCTTTTGTGGCCAACTGGACTGGAAGTCTTTTTGACGGAAAGTTGAAAACAATGTGGGGCTATGCATTGCATACCGAAGCGAAAAATACCTTTATGAATTATATAGCGTTGGGTCAAGAACTAACCCTTGGCAAATTGGTAGTTGCTTATGATTTCAAGTTGAGTGTTGAAGACTTGGACAGAACTGGAATAGTAAGCGCTACAGTTCCGGATTCGCTTTATCCTTGGGCATTAGTAGATACAGAGTATATTGGGCATTGGATGCACATTCATTATCGATTAAATGATAAAATTAATTTATCCTTGATTGGGATGATGGATATTGCAAATTGGCAAAATGATGACTTAGATCCTTTGAAAACAGACAATCATATTCGAACCGCTTGGGGATATATTCCTTCGGTGGAATATTATCCTTGGAAAGATTTGAATTTGAAGTTTTTTGTCAATGTTGTAGGTCGTATCTATGATTATTCTGATTATGCTTCAACTCGATTTGGTGTAGCGGATTACAATACCGCTCGTATTTCAGTTGGTTTTATAGCACCATTGGGCATATTTTAATAAAAGAAAGGATTTTGGTTAGTTTGGTTAGGCCAGAAGTGGTTTTTAAGAAAGTAAACATTTTTTGATTTTAATTAGTATCATTAATTGTTCTCTTAAGAATAATTGCTTCTGGTTTTTTTATTTAAAGTTGGCTAATTTTATACTTTAAAATCGGAATTATTGTCCTTTTGAAATGAAATTATTCATCTAAAAATCTGCAGTTATGCAAGAAAAAATTAAAAACGGAAATTGGGAAAACTACAAATCCGTTTATTTGTTCCTAATATCATTGGGTATTGCACTAGGATTGACTTGGTTGCTCCAAGAACCCGAATTTAATGATTCGCAAATCTATGTTCTGTTTCTACTATTCTTTGCTTTAGGATTATGGTTTACCGAAGCTGTTCCTGCATTTTCAGTGAGCATTTTCATTATAGCCTATCTGGTTTTTACGCTGGGAAATGAAAATTTCAACTCCGCACCTGAGAACATCGAAAAATATGTCACCACTTTTTCCAGTAGTATAATATGGCTTATGCTTGGCGGTTTTTTTATGGCTGCTGCTATGACCAAGACGAAACTAGATGAAGCATTGTTTCGATTTACCTTGAGAATGTCAGGTTCCAATCCAAGAAATCTGCTCATTGGACTGATGTTGACCACGATGGTAGCTTCGATGCTAATGTCAAATACAGCCACAACTGCTATGGTTATTGCCTCGATTATGCCACTTTTGAATTCCCTGGGAAAAGAATCTTCCCTGACCAAAGCCTTTCTATTAGGTGTACCTATTGCTGCAACCACAGGTGGAATGGGAACCATTATCGGAAGTCCACCCAATCTGATCGCTATTGGTGCATTAGAAAATGTTGGTATCGAGGTTTCATTCCTTGATTGGATGATTTATGGTTTGCCACTTGCTTTTGTTTTGACGGCTATAAGTTGCTTTGTATTGATTTTGGTTTATATCAAAGACACCAAAGCCATTTCGCTTGATTTTCTTCAAGTTCAACAAGAGGTGTTAACCAATCAAGTAAAAACAGAACGATTTGCAGTAATTGTTATCATATCAATTACGATTTTTCTGTGGTTGACCACTTCATTCCACGGCTTAAAAGTGGGAGCAGTGTCAGCAATCCCTTTGGTTTTCTTTCCATTATTTGGTATTCTAAAAAACAAAGATGTACAAGGACTTCCTTGGGATACACTTTTATTGGTAGCAGGAGGGTTATCACTCGGCTTGGCCTTGCTGCATTCGGGTTTATTAGATTATTATGCCGGTTATATCAAACAAATGGAGGTTCAAGAAATCATTCTTTTGCTTTTGTTTGCGTTCATGACGATGATTTTATCTAATGTAATGAGTCACACTGCAACTAGTACAGTGTTGATTCCTTTAGGAATGGCTATTTTAGTAAATGCTCAAACTGAGGTTGCTCTTATCATTGGTTTAGCAGCTTCAACAGCCTTGTTTCTTCCTGTTTCAACACCACCCAATGCGATTGCCTATAGCACAGGTATGCTTGATATCAAGGATTTTAGGAAAGGCGGAGTATTAGTTGGAATTCTTGGTCCATTATTGATTGTTTTATGGATACTATTTGTATCTTGGCTTTAATAAAAATATTTAAGGTTAACCCGTTGGGTGTAATTATTAAAAACGTCAGTTCGAGTGCTTTTTGTGAGATCCCGATAGCTATCGGGATGAACGAAACTTCTCGATACGCTTCGCTACTCGAAGTGACGTGTATCGAGAATCGTTTTTAACGAAATTTTTCTTGTTCTGTCATCCTGAGCTAGTCGAAGGACAATTTTCTGACGAAAACCACTCGAACTGACGAAAAATTATCATCATAAACTGATTACACCCAACTGGTTAAGGGTAGTGTTTTACTATAAATTTTTTAAGATGAAAGATTTAAAAGGTTATTTGATGATGCGTGATCCTAGATTTAATAAAGGGACGGCATTTACTTTAGAAGAAAGAAAACAATACGGTTTAGAGGGTTTGTTGCCAGACCAAATCGAAACGATTGAAACGCAAATGTTCCGCGTCAATGAGCAATTGGAACAGATTGTCGCTCCCATCAATAAATACATTTATTTATCTAATTTATTAGAAACTAATGAAACTTTGTTTTTTAATTTGGTTAGCAATGATCCAGCTAAATTTTTGCCATTAGTTTATACACCAACTGTGGGCGAAGCTTGCGAAAAATTCGGACATATTACCAGAAGAGTGCGTGGCGTATTTATTTCAATCCATCAAAAAGATCGGATCAAGGAAATTCTCAGAAATTGGCACGAAGAAGATATTCGATTTACGGTTGTAACGGATGGAGGACGTATATTGGGATTGGGTGACCTAGGTGTTTGCGGATTGGGAATTCCCATCGGTAAATTGGCGTTGTATACCGCTTGTGCTGGTGTTCCTCCACAGCATACACTTCCTATAATTTTGGATGTTGGCACCAATAATGAAGACTTTTTAAACGATCCTCTCTATCCGGGTTTGAAACAAAAGCGAATCACAGGCAAAGAATATGATGATTTTATCGAAGCCTTTGTGGTGGCCATTAACGAAGTTTTTCCAAAGATTTGCATCCAATGGGAAGATTTTAAAGGGGTTGATGCCATCCGAATTCTTAATAAATTTAAAGACAAAGTATGTACCTATAATGATGATATTCAGGGTACGGCAGCGATTGCTACAGCAGGATTTATTTCGATTAGCCGCTTGATGGGGAAACCTTTCAAGAATCAGAAATTTCTCTTTTTTGGAGCAGGAGCTGCAGCTTTTGGAATCGCCGATTTGTTAGTTCAAAAATTCCAAAAAGACGGATTGAGCAGGGAAGAGGCTTTAGAGCGTATTTGGATGTTTGACATCAACGGATTGTTAGTGCAATCCAGAACCGATTTAGCCGATTATCAAAAACAATTTTCTCATCAAGGAGAACCAACAAATGATTTGGCAACAGCCATTCTTCAAGTGAAACCTACGGCGATTATTGGTGTGAGTACTGTGGGTGGCGCCTTCAACCAACAAGTTATCGAAAATATGAGTTTGGTCAATGAAAGACCAATCATTTTTCCGTATTCTAATCCGACTTCGCATTCCGAATGTACAGCAGAACAAGCTTACGTTTGGAGTAAGGGAAAAGCTATTTTTGCTAGCGGAAGCCCATTTGCCGCTGTCGAGTTTGAAGGGAAAACCTTTACGCCAGGTCAGGGAAACAATGTATTTATTTTTCCCGCAATGGGATTGGCCATATTTGCGACCGAAGCTAAAAGAGTCACCGATTTGATGTTTATTACGGCAGCCGAAGCAGTGGCCGAACAAGTTAGTCAAAAAGACTTTGAAATGGGATTGATTTACCCCAGTGTGAAAAATATTTTAGAAGTATCTGTCAATGTTGCCATAAAAGTTGCCACATTGATTTTTGATAGCGGGTTGGCTACTGTTGATCGACCAGATGATATAAGTGCATTTGTAAAAAGTAAAATGTATGTTCCAACATATTGATAATATTTTTGTTATTTTACATTTTATTTAATCCAAGCAAAGCAGTGAGAAATGCTTTTTTATCCAGCTATTCGTAAATGTTAAAGAATTTTATTATTTATTTTTCTTTTTTTTGCTTCACTTTTCTGAGCGTTCAGGCGCAGAAGAATGATACTATCTATATGAGAAATGGAGATAGAATAACTGGTGAGCTAAAGAAATTTGAATATGGGTTGCTTAATTTGAGTACAGATGCGATGAAAACCGTCAGTATTCAATTTGATAGAATCAATTCGATTCATTCTTCAAAGTATTTCGAAATACGTCTTAATTCAGGGCAAAAGTATTTTGGTCGCTTGAAAAAATCAAATGTGATGTCGACTGTAGATATCATTAGTGTAACGGACACTGTTTCTAAACGTTTGTGGGATATTGTTTTGATTGTCCCTATCAAACGTTCCTTTTTTCAAAAAATTGATGGCTCTTTTGATTTAGGGTTGACCTACACCAAAGCTAGTAATGTCTTTCAATACAGTTTGAACACAAAGGTTACTTACAGAACGACATACTATGCGACTCAACTTAAATTTGAAAGTCTGCAGACCGATGATGGAACATCAATGTCTAAAAATAATACACTTGGATTTGCAGTGAGTCATTATTTACCCAATAAATGGCAAAGTAATATCTTTGTGCAAGGCCAACAAAATACGCAATTGGACCTCGATTATAGGGTTCAAGCTGGCTACTCTATGGGGTATGATGTTTCGAGAACGAATTCGGTTCGGTTTAATGTAATGGGGGGCTTGGTTGCCAATCAAGAAAAAACTATTGCTACCGCAACAACTTCCGAAAATTTAGAAGCCTTATTGGGCGCACAAGTCAAATGGTTCAAATACCGCAGCCCAAAAGTAGATGTTACCTCTGGAGTCGAATTGTATCCTTCTGTAACCAACTTGGGACGAATCCGGCTCGAATATGATTTAGCAGCAAAATATGAACTCTTCAAAGATTTCTACCTCAATCTCCAAATTTATGAGAATTACGATAGCCAGCCCTCTAAAGATGCCAAGCCTTTGAATGACTGGGGTGTGATAACGTCGATAGGGTTTACGTTTTGAGTTGGAAGATGGAAGAAGGAGGTACGAGTTACGATTTACGATATACGAGGTACGAGGTACGAAGTGAGAGGTGGTAAGATGATAGTTGGAAGATGGAAGTACGATTGACGATTGACGATGTACGAAGCCCGAAATGTTAGAAGTTGTGGTTTGTGATAATAAATAATCTGTAACAATCTTATGTAGAGATTATTACAGTTTTTTTTGATTTGTTAGGTCTTATAGAGACTTTCTAGTATTGGACTTTCCTAAAATGGATGTAAATCAAGCTAGTATTTCTTGTTTAGATTGATTTTCTCTTTTCAACACCTTCTATATGAGAAGACTTATTTTTTCGTAACCATTCGAGTAGGCTTTTGAATAAGTCTTCTGCCTTTTCAGCATACTTTTGCTTGTCTGGATTGGATCCTAAAAGGTTATTCATCTCGTGCGGGGTTTGGTTGCTTGGTCAAATTTGGCGAACAGTTTTTTTCTATTGGCTTCTGCTCCGAAATTCCGATAGCCATCAGAATTGCCTAGCGGGCTTGTTGTTAATGCAGACTAACCACTTTTGTAATTGTCCAGTTTTCATTTTCTTTTTTCCAAACGATAAAAAACTTACTTGGTTTTGATGCTGCGTCAGGTTCTTGATTATTATAAAATCTATGAAATCCGATTTCTACCGCACCGTAGTTGTGTATAGGATACACTTCAATGCTTCCAGGAATTATATATCGAGTTACTTTACCACAAATATTATTTTTAGTTCCTAAGATAATTTCAGACTTTGAATTTATTAATCCGGCTTTGTCGTAAAAAAATTCAATGGTATCGGAATAAATCGATTCTTGTTTTTTTAAATCGCAGCTATTATAAGCATCAAAAAATACTTTATCCATGGATTCAATTTGGGCATAAAGAATTGTATCAGCAGGAACATATACTCTTATTTTGTCCTGTGCGTTCGCTGTAAAAGCAACTAATACGATAAAAAGTATTGCTGATAATTTACTTTTCAATTTCATAGTGGTAAGTTTTGATTGAACTACCACACGAAAGGATTCGTGCGGCAGCGGGGGGATAAAAATTATGGAGTAATATTTATTTTTCAATTTCATAGTCTTAAGTTTTGTTTGAACTACCACACGTAAGGATTCGTGCAGCCACTGTCATTAAGTTAAGCGCTATTTGTCATTCTGACGAAGGAAGAATCTCAACAAACGTGCGCAAATTATTTGATTTGCATCGCCTGTTCGCTTTGCTTGAGCCAGCTTGGACAACTACTCCTTCAAAAATTCATACTCGTAAATTTTGGGCTTAATTTTGTCTGCCAAAATGTTTAGCTTGCTTCTTAATTCACTTATTAATTCAGTATACTTGGAATCATCACTTCTTGCATTCATTCTGCCTTTATCGTTTCTGCCTTGAAAATACTCTCTTATATCATACAAACTTGCGTTGACGTTTACTTCTTTTTGTGAATGATAATAGTTCCATAATTCACGCCCAGCATTGAATACAGCTGTAGCTTCTTCTGAAAATTCTTTTGGTTGGTTGTCATAAACCCCAACTTGTACTTCATTTTCGAATAAAGAATGTTCCGTTTTTTGCTCCACTTTTAGTTTACCATTGATAAAGTTGGTCATAAAATTACTGGCAAATTTTTCTTTGGCATGTACTTCTTGTTCAGTAAACGGAATCCAATGGTTAATTCCTTCGCTACTGGAAATTCTATTTTGACCATAAAAAAGTGCAAAAGCTAAACAATCGTTTTGAAATTCTGCATCAGTTTTCCAACCATCATTTGGGAATGAAAATTGGTCTCGGTCATTGAGCCAAGTAGCTTCAAGGCAAAGACGGACTGAAAAATATATTGAAATCGGAATTATATTGGTAGCTACAATATTTATTGAACCACTTCTTGCCATTTGATTAATTTTTATAAAAACCTTGGCTTGGTTTTGAAAATCAGGAGGATAATTTGATAATAAACCTATATTTTCTTTTGTTTTAATTTGAAATTGAACAAACCATTTATTAATACTATGTGGTAAATCTCCATAAAAATTTTTAGTTCCCTTGAAATTTCCATTCTTATCAAAAACATCTGTTTCGATAATATCTATTTTTGATTTTTTGCTAGTGTTCCAAATAGTGAAACCAATAGGGAATTTGCCTTTTACATTGTCAAATGTTTCGGCAGGAACAATAAATCCACTTACATAATCCGCTAAAAAATAGTCTTTAAATTTTTTAAAATTAGAACCGTTTACAAATTTCAATTTTGAAAATTGACCTAAGATGCAACCTGGCATTTTTTCATAAATGTTTGCCATAAACAAGGCAAAAATTTCGTTGGAAGCATTTCCAATTTTAGGTTTTAGTTGGTCATTTATTTTAAAATTTGTTGTTACACCACTTTTGTTTTCTCCTGTGCCAGTTACCGTTTTTGATGATGTGGCCTCCGCATACGGCGGATTAATGTAAATTACTAATTTTTTTCGTTTTTCTTCGTCATTAATAATGTCTTGCAAACCTTGAGGAAGTTTAGTAAAATCGTCATTCAGGAAGTCAAATTGAAACACATGGTTTTTCAAAAGATTGGCTCCGTGGTCGATACGTTCGTGCATTACATTGATGTCTGCTTGGTCTAATGTACTGGCGTAAATGTGATACTTATTGGTTAAACCCGCCAAAAGATTTCCAGTTCCGGCAGCACAATCCCAAATGTAATAGTCGTCTTGCCAGTTTTCGCCTAAATAATCGGTGAGGTATTTTTGTGAAAGTTCAACCCATTGTCGAGGGGTGAAAAAAGCTCCTTTTCGTTCTCTAATATCTTGCTGAACGAGTAAATCTCGACGTTCGATTATGTAGTCTTGAAATTCTTTTATGGGTGGTCGTTTGTATCGTTTCCAAAATTGCAGATAAGTTTCTTTGTTTTTTAAATTGATGGTCGCATCAAACATTTGCCTGATGTTTTCTTTTGCTATTTTGTAGCCTTGATTTTGAAACACCACAAATAAACTATCTCTTATGGTAAGGTCGTCATCAATATTTTGTGTATCACGGTCGTCCACAAAAAGGTCAGCAAGATAAAAGTCATTATCGAAGATGTTTGCCTTTTTTAAGTCATCCCAATTGACATCAATGTTTGGTTTTACTATTTCGAGCCAACGTAAGTAAATGGGAATGAAATTATTTTTGTCAATTTTTAATTTACTTGTTGTAGTAGCTTTAGCTACATTGTTTTTGATGAAAGTTACAAGGTCTTTATCCTCTTTTACGAAATCATATACATAAGTATTTCGTTTTAGTATAGTTTCAATTCGTTCTTTAATGAGTTTAAACTCTTTGGTTTCGTGATTACTTGGTGCTACATTCCAATTAAAGTCGTTCAAATAAAATATGTCTTGAACATTGATATAAGGTACAAAAGCAATTTTTTTAAAGTCAAAAGCGCCTAAAAAAGCAGGAGGTAAAGTTTTGTCAAAGGTTCTTGCTTTTCCAATGGTTAGAATCAGTTGCACAAACATTGTTGGAATGTCAAAATTTCCAGTTTTGGCTTCCGCCCAAAGAAGCGGTGTTCTTCCAAATAAGTTGTCTTGTTTTGGAAAAACGGTAAAGTCTATATTTCCAATGATTTCGGTAGTGTCAAATTGCTTGAACCAATCGGCACCCACTTTGTTTTTAAGTTCTTCTTCTCTTATGTTTTTATATTTCATTATCTCGTTTATGTATTAAATCTGATGAGCAACAATAATTAGTGGTTTGCAATATTCTTTCCCAATCGTTCTGCCAAGTTTTCGATGTCGTCATATCGTGCGAGTTGTTTTAACCAGTTTGGTGGGATAGTATCAAGTCCATAACACAATCCTGCAAGCCCACCTGTTACTGCGCCTGTTGTATCCGTATCTTCGCCTAAGTTTACAGCTTTCAAAACTGCATCTTTGTAGTTTTCAGTAGTCAGTAAACACCAAATACTGGCTTCAAGTGTATGCAACACATAGCCGCTGCTAAAAATATTTTCTTCTGACAGTTCGTGAATGTTTTGTTGTAGCAAACGATCAAAAAAATTTACCTCAGTTGGATTAATTGAAAGAGACTGTAGGTGATTTGTGATTTCTGTTTGAAGTTTTTTGTAAGCTTCAAATTTATCTTTTCCATCTAAAAGGTGTAAAGCAAATTCAAGATAATAAAAGCAAGCAATTACGGAACGAATGTGACCGTGCGTGATGGAAGAAACTTGTTTTATTATTTCATATCGCTCATTAATGGGTTTGTCTAACAAATAAAATAGCAAAGGTAAAATTCTCATTAATGAACCGTTGCCGTTTGATGAAGCTTCGAAACCTCCAGCTAATTCTGGTTGTTCGCCTTTTGCAAGGCGGTCAATTGCTTGTCTTGTTGCAATACCAATATCAAAAACATTTCCTCTAGGTGTCCAATAGTTGTTGTAATACCAGTTTATAAAATTTTGTCCGATAGTGTTCAAGTCAAAGTCTTTTGTCAAAGCTTCTGCAAGGCAAAAGCTTAGTGAACTGTCATCTGACCAAGTTCCTGCTGGCAAATTGTAAGTTCCGTAACCCATCATATCTTTTACTGGATTAGCACTTATAGTTTGTCTATTTTTAAACTCAACGGGCACTCCAAGTGCGTCGCCAACAGCCACTCCAAAAAGAACAGATTTAATTTTGTTTGTATAATCTACTCCTTGATTGGTGAAAAGCATATTGCCAAAAGTGCTCCAACCTTGGATTATATCCGATTCGGATTTGATATTTTGGTTGACGAATATTTCATTTGCATCTATTCCTAAAAGGCCTCTTGCAATTAAAAATGAAATCTGTTCAATGTCGGTTTTGTCCTCTTTGTTATTGTACTTGTCCTGATTTCTTTCAGCCCAAAATTCTTTAATAGCATAACCATTTTTCTGTTTTATTAAGGGTGCTTTGTAAATCCCAAAACCTGTCCAAGAACGATGAAAGTGTAGCCAATTGTTTTCGCAATAGATAAACCATTTGTCTTCCATTTGATTTGGAATAAGTCCATTTGTCAATTTAGAAAACAGCTTTTCTGTAAATTGCAAGTCAATTTCAATTCGTTTTGGATTGTCAATTGGCAGGTTTAACCAAGTTATTTTTGTTGCAATTTCGTTCATCTTTTATTGTAATGTTGCGTTTTTTTCTTTGTCAATTACTTAAAAATATATTTTTCTCGTTAACGCTAAACTCCAATCGAATTAGCTGACTTTGCCTTATTCTAGTTACTGAAATTTATTTGCCTAAAGTAAGGATAAATCATTACAAAATTCATTAATAAAATAACTAATTGGGTGTAATTATTAAAAACGACAATTTGAGTGTTTTTTGCGGATTATAACTGAACAAAAAATATATCGAGAATCGGTTTTAATGAAAAGAACCTTTGCTTAAATTTTATACTTTAGCTAAGGTGTTGAAATCCTATAAGTCATAAATAGCCCCGATTGCAGAGGAAATCCTTGTTATAGTGAGATTGCCGCGCAAGCTCGCAATGACAAGATTGCAACGTAAAGCGGGAGCAGAGCTCATAAAAACCACAAAAAGTCTTGCTCCTAAAAATCAATAGATTATCTCTGGAAAATTATTTTGCAGTTCAAAATAAAAGAATTACTTTTGCACACCTTTTGGTGAATAAGAGTTTCCTTTAGGTAAAAACTAATTATACAAACAACTTCTGTTGTTTTCTAGCACGTTATGAAACTCGAGAAAATGCAGAATACAAATTTTTAATCAGCATGTCTGAACAATTAAAATTACAAGAAGAGTTTTTAGCAAATTTTAACTGGCACAACTTTGAAGAAGGTATTGATGCCGTAGATGAGAAAAACTTACAAGAATTCGAAGACCTAGTTTCAAAAACTTTTATCGCGACAGATCAAGAAGAAGTAGTAGAAGGTATCGTTGTTAGAATTACAGATAGAGACGTTATCGTTGATATCAACGCAAAATCGGAAGGTGTTATTTCATTGAACGAATTCCGTTACAATCCAGCACTTAAAGTAGGTGACAAAGTAGAAGTATTGATTGATATCCGTGAGGATAAAACAGGTCAATTGGTATTATCTCACAGAAAAGCACGTACTATCAAATCATGGGATAGAGTTATTTCGGCTAACGAAACAGGAGAAATCGTTACTGGTTTTGTAAAATGCAGAACTAAAGGTGGTATGATTGTGGACGTTTTCGGAATTGAAGCTTTCCTTCCAGGTTCTCAAATTGATGTTAAACCAATTAGAGACTACGATGTATATGTAAATAAAAACATGGAATTCAAAGTGGTAAAAATCAACCACGAATTCAAAAATGTTGTTGTATCTCATAAAGCGCTTATCGAAGCGGATATTGAAGTACAGAAAAAAGAAATCATCGGAAAATTACAAAAAGGACAAGTATTAGAAGGTGTTGTTAAAAACATTACTTCTTACGGTGTGTTTATTGACCTTGGTGGTGTTGATGGATTGATCCACATTACTGACCTTTCTTGGTCAAGAATCAACCACCCATCTGAAGTTCTTGAATTAGACCAAGTGCTGAATGTGGTTATCCTTGATTTTGATGATGAGAAAACAAGAATCCAATTAGGATTGAAACAATTGAATGCTCACCCTTGGGATGCTCTTGATGCTAATTTAACTATTGGTGATAAAGTAAAAGGTAAAGTAGTAGTTATCGCTGATTACGGTGCATTTATCGAAGTTGCTGAAGGTGTTGAAGGTTTGATCCACGTTTCTGAAATGTCATGGTCAACTCATTTACGTTCTGCTCAAGATTTCGTAAAAGTGGGTGATATTGTTGAGGCTCAAATCTTAACTTTAGATAGAGATGATCGTAAAATGTCATTAGGTATCAAACAATTGTCGCAAGATCCTTGGACTGATATTACTTCTAAATACCCAGTAGGTTCTAAACATGTAGGTATCGTAAGAAACTTTACAAACTTTGGAATTTTCGTAGAATTAGAAGAAGGAATCGACGGATTGATTTATATCTCTGACCTTTCTTGGACTAAGAAAATCAAACACCCATCTGAATTTGTAAATGTTGGTGAAAAACTTGACGTAGTGGTATTAGAATTAGATGTTGATGGACGTAAATTATCTTTAGGTCACAAACAAACTACTGCTAATCCTTGGGATCAATACGAAGATTCATTCGCAGTGGGAACTATCCACTCAGGTGAAATCTCTGAAATTGTTGACAAAGGAGCTACTGTAGAATTTGGTGAAGATATCGTTGCTTTCATTCCTACTCGTCACCTTGAAAAAGAAGACGGTAAAAAATTGAAAAAAGGCGAAACTGCTGATTTCAAAGTAATCGAATTCAACAAAGAATTCAAAAGAGTTGTAGCATCTCATACCGCTATCTTCCGTGAAGAAGAAGAAAAAGCAGTGAAAGCTGTTGCAGAAGCAGTTGCGGCAAATACAAATGCTCCAGCTTCGACTCTTGGTGATGCCAATGATATTCTTGCTGGTTTGAAAGCCAAAATGGAA
This sequence comes from Flavobacterium sp., assembly GCF_044348915.1. Classification (GTDB taxonomy): domain Bacteria; phylum Bacteroidota; class Bacteroidia; order Flavobacteriales; family Flavobacteriaceae; genus Flavobacterium. The sequence continues at coordinate 52,508 of NZ_JBIKRX010000013.1, forward strand.
AAAAACGAGAAAAAGAAATAATCTTTTAATCGTTTTGAATATAGAGAGTCCCGAGTAATCGGGACTTTTTTTTTTGCCACTGATTGCTTCGCCTATTCGCTATCGCTCGGGTCACAGATTTTGTTTTGATTGTTCTTCCTTCAGTTTTGGGTTGTAGCTATGCAAAAGTGAAACGTCTATGATTTCTTTAAAATCTATAATTTTTTGTAACTAATCAGTTTATAATTCAAACTCAAATTTAGCTATTATTACCAATGCTTCCAATACATTTAGGCCATTTTTTATAGTTGTATCAATGACTGAGCGTATTTTAGCAAAGTTTTG
>NZ_JBIKRX010000063.1:0-17038 GCF_044348915.1 Flavobacterium sp.
ATCGCTGCTATTAATGGTTTCGCGCTTGGTGGCGGATTGGAACTCGCGATGGCTTGTCATTTTAGAATTGCTTCGGATAATGCCAAAATGGGTTTGCCTGAAACTTCGCTGGGCGTGATTCCAGGTTATGGAGGAACGCAGCGTTTGCCACAACTCATTGGCAAAGGTCGAGCTATGGAAATGATTATGACCGCCGGAATGATTGATGCCGACACAGCGAAAATTTACGGATTAGTGAATCATGTGGTTCCTCAAGAAGATTTATTTTCGGCTTATATGACTGTCGCTACGAGAATTATGAAAAATTCTCCTGTTGCCATTGGCAAAGCCATCGAAGCTGTAAATGCCAACTATATTTCGGGTGTCAATGGATTTGATGTCGAAATCAAAAATTTTGGTGATTGTTTTGGTACGGAGGATTTCAAAGAAGGTACAACGGCGTTTTTAGAGAAAAGAAAAGCGGAGTTTACTGGGAAATAAAAAAAGTGGTCAGTATTCAGTCGCAGTTGACAGTCTAAAAAATATTATGAAGAAAATTATTTGTTTGTCGTTAATTACATTACTATCAATTTCAAGTTTTGCTCAAGAAATTCCGTTTAAAATTCAAAAAAGTGAAGTATTTAAGGATGAGTTCAAAATATCCCAAATTGTATTATCGGAAGAAGATGGAAACGGCGGGTTTTTTTAGTTCGTTCATATAAAAGTAACATAATTTCTCCAACTGCGGGCTATTATTTTGAACATTATGATGAAAATTTGAAACTTATTAATCAGTATGATTTTCAAATGAAGCATCCTATTTCACAAAAGACACCAATTGTTTTAAGTGTTTTTAAATTAGAAAACAAGATTCAAATAATCGAAATGTTTTTTGATATTAATGAAAAATCGTACATCTGTATTGCAAATTCCATTAGCGTTGAAGACTTTGTTTTGGAGAAAAAAGAATTATTCCGTTTTACTCGAGAAGAAATAAAAATATTAGGCAGTATCTCATTAATCCAAAACTATTACCAAAATTCAAATTTGAAATCCTTGATAAATGGATCATTTGGCCCTCCCGAAGAGAGCCCTTTTTTTTCATTTGATTTTTCATTTAGTGGAAATTCAGAAAAAAATTCTTCAACGGACGGTAATTCAAAAATAGCTTTGATTGTAAACAAAGAAAAAAGCACTTTTGCGATTGCGCTAAACTTTAGCAGAAAGGGTGACGAACCTAAACTTAAAATGTACTTATTTGACAAACTGTTAAATAAAATAATTGATAAAGATTTTAATAAAGACACAAACGATAGAAAGTGTTTTTTACAAAACATTGATATATCTGAAGACGGGAATGCGCTTTATCTTCTAAGCAAATCATATTCAAAAGAAATGAACGACAAAGAAACAGGTGGTAAATACCAATTTGAAATGACAAAATTCACTCAAGATAAAGTAGAATCCCAGATTTTTGACACGAAAGAGCATTACATCGGATCATTAAAGACTATTATCAAGGACGAAAAGCTAATTTGCATTGGATTTTATTCTGATGAATACGATAAAAGATACAAAGGTGTTAGTTATTTTGAATTGAATCCTTCGAGTCTTGCCGTAAATAAGTCAAAATTTAACCCTTTTTCAGAGCAATTTATTCTTGATAAATATGGTAAAATCAACAATAAAGAATTAAAATATTTGACTTTCAAGAACCTTCTAACTACCGACAATAATGAATTGATTTTCAACGCCGAAGAATCCTATGTAACACAAACAGCAGGCTTTTACAACCCATATAGCGGCTATTCTGGCGGAGAAACCTTTTATAATTATGATGATGTGGTGAGTGTTAAAATTAATGAAGAAGGCAATTTACTTTGGTCTAGAAACATCAATAAACGTCAAACAGGAGGCGAGATAGATCCTTATGTTTCTTATACATCGACATTGATAAATAATAAGGTTTATTTCTTCATAAATGCTAGTGAAAAAATTAAAGATTTAGAGAATAATCGAATTGAATTTAGAAACACGAGGAAAAATAAATATAACCTAAATGTCATCCGAATTAATCAAAATGGCGATTTCGACTATCAAGAAATTCTCGATGACGAGGAAAATGAAGTCCCATTTATGGTGTCAAACGGCATTAAATCTGGAAATTCTGTTTTCTTTTTAGGAAGAAAAGGAACCAAAAAACAGCTTTTAAAAGTTAGTTTGTAAATTACCCAAATATCAAATTATTATACTTTTTTGATGTTGTAGTATCAAATCATTATACTTTTGTAATCTCATTCAGAAAAATCAACTTATGTCCTTCCAACCTGTATTTGCCCAATTTTGGGAAAAAGTAAAAGAAAGTATCGAGAACCATACTTATGCCAAATTGACTTTGGCCAAAACCATTGGCGACACTGATTTGAAGAACATCTATGTACGTCCAGTTTTGAATAATGACGTCCTTAGTATGTCGATTACAGCGCGTTACAAAACCGAAGAAGTGGAAAGTTTTCACTCTTTAGAAGAAACTTTTTTTGTTTTGGCTCCCTATATGAACAATCCATTTTTGACAGCACTATTATTCACCACCGAAAATGACATTAGCTTTAAACTCAACAAAAAAAGAGTGGGAAGTATTGTGGAGCAAGCGCCTACCTTCAAAAACGCCTCAGATGTGATTTTGGAAATGAAAGAGAAAGGAATTTGATTGTAGTGATCAGCACTCATTTGAGGTAAACCTAATAAAGCTATAAGATGAAGAAACTTTCAGTATTATTTATAATTTTTGTTAGCCTAATTTTTTTCGGATTTGTATTACGTGGAAAAATATCAGGAGAAAAATTTGAGTCTGAAAAATGGAAAACGGCTGACTTAAATAGTGAATACAACCAATCTTTGCGTTGGGATATGATGAATAGTTTGCGGAATAACTACGAGCTCATAGGAATGTCAAGAAATGAAATCATAGTCTTGCTTGGGAAGCCTGACGAGAATTTCAGCAATGAAAGGACTTATAGGTACTATTTAGGATATAGCCACACTGGAATCAATACAGGGTCTTTAATAATAGATTTTCAAAATGGAATTGTAAAAAATTTCTCCGTCTGGCAAGGATAAACAACAGAACACTGCAAACTATTACTCCCGGCCAGTCCTGGATAAAACCGAAATAATATAGAACATCTGAAGTGTAAAAACGTTCCTATAGCTTTTAGTGCAGAATAAATTTGCTCAACTTTCCTGATCCGTTGATTTCCTAACAATCGATTTTATGTCCCGCAAAAAGTTTGATAGTTCTCTTCAAATGTTGTGGCTGAGGGTTTCAAAAATAATTCGCGATTATCTTGGTAATTATAAGGTCTTGACAAAACATCAATTAATTCAAGATAGGTACTCATATCGCCTTTTATAGCTTGGTCTAAAGCTTCTTCAACTAGATGATTTCGTGGGATGAATACGGGATTATTTGCTTTCATTAATTGCCTGGCGTCTTCATTGCTATTTAGAGAGTCTAAAATACGCTTCCTTTTTTCCATCCAAGGGCTAAAAAAGTCGCTTTGTAGAGCCTTAGTTTCTGAACCAACTTCTTTTGATAAAGCTAAAAAAGTATTGGTGTAATCCATTTTGTGATTTTGCATCAAACGCAATAATTCGTCTATCAATTCCCAATGGTCACTATTATTGCTTTTGATTCCCACTTTACCAAGCATCATTTCGTAATACTTATGATTCCAAATAACATCAAAATCGTCGATAACCTCTTGCGCTAGTTCGATAGATTTTTGTTTGTTTTCGTCTATAATTGGCAGCAAAGCTTCGGCAAAACAGGCCAGATTCCATTTAATGATTTTTGGCTGATTCCCATAGGCATATCTGCGATTTTGATCAATTGAACTGAAAACCGTACTAGGATTGTACGCATTCATAAATGCACACGGACCGTAATCGAAAGTTTCACCGCTTATCGCTGAATTATCCGTGTTCATCACACCGTGAATGAAACCAACGCGCATCCAATTAACCACTAATTCGATTTGGGCGATCATTACTCTTTTGAGTAAATGAATGGCTGCCTTGTTATCGAGTTCTATCTCGGGATATAATCGTTTTATGGTATAGATTGTCAATGCTTTTAAATCCTCTAAGGAGCCCAAATGCGAGGCGTATTCGAAAGTTCCTACTCGAATATGACTTTTCATTACTCGAAGTAGCGCAGCGCCTTGATGTACCGTTTCTCGATACACAGTTTCATTTGTGTTTATAACAGCGAGACTTCTCGAACTTGAAATCTTGAGATGATGCATCGCTTCGCTGATCAGATATTCACGTAGCATTGCTTTTAAAGTGGCTCTGCCGTCGCCTCTTCTTGAATAATCTGTTCGACCACTTCCTTTTATTTGAATGTCGAAACGGTTTTGGTCTTTAGTAATATGTTCGCCGATCATTATGGCTCTTCCGTCGCCGAGATTGGCAAAATGTCCAAACTGATGGCCAGCATAGGCTTGTGCATACGACTTAGAAAAATCGCCCAGTTGACTCAAAATAGATTTAGCATCCTCTGCATCGGGCAAGTTAAGCGTCAATTCATCGGCTAATTGCCTATTAAACAGTAGCAGTTCGGGCTTATCTAGTGCAGATGGCATCACTAAACTGTGAAAAGTATCAGGTAATGACAGATAAGAAAAATCTAAATTGAATAAGTCGCTTGTTTGCATAAGGCACTATAGTTTGGATAGAAATGTAATTGAGAGAAAGTGTTGTTTCAAGTCAATTATCAATGTGTTTTTAATAACGATCTCTTACAATCAAGGAATCTAAATGATTATCCTGACCACTAAAAACTGACCACCTGTCTGCCGACAGGCAGGCTGCCAACTATTTTTCTCCGTCCCATTCAGCATAAAACTGAGAAAGGAAACCTTCCATATAACGGTGTCTTTCTTGGGCAATTTGTTTCCCTGTTTTGGTGTTCATTTTGTCCTTCAAGAGCAATAGCTTTTCGTAAAAATGATTCAGAGTTGGGGCTTGACTGGCTTTATATTCTTCTTTGCTCATATGAAGTTTAGGAGCAATATTGGGGTCGTGCATAGCTCTATTTTTAAAACCCCCATAATTGAACGCTCTAGCAATTCCGATAGCGCCAATGGCGTCTAAACGGTCTGCATCTTGAACGATATCCAATTCAATAGAAGAGAATAGCTTTTCGGTATTTCCGCCCTTAAAAGAGATGTTTTCTATAATATTGATCACGTGCTGGATGATACTTGAATCTACATTTTCGCTTTCAAGAAATTCACGAGCGATTTTAGGTCCAATAGTTTCATCGCCATTATTAAATTTACTGTCTGCAATATCGTGAAGTAAGGCTCCCAATTTTACAACAGTTGTATCACAAACTTCACCATCAGCGATTGATAATGCGTTTTTATACACTCTTTCTATGTGAAACCAATCGTGTCCGCCTTCGGCATTTTCAAGCTTTGACTTTACAAAAATAATAGTTTTATTGACAATATCGGAATGATTCATAAGTACTGGTTTTTACAAAAAAAGCTAATTTTTAAAGGTTTAGATTCAAAAATTAGCAATTCAATATTTTAATCAATTTCAATGGCAATTTCAATGGCAAAAGATCAAAAAATCATCAATTTCAAAATAACCTTCCGTTCCAGTCATTGAAATCTGAAATCTACAATCTAAAGTCTAGCCGGTTCTACCCATTTGAATTGAAATGACTCTTGTGGAATGACCAATCTTTCTGAAATTCTAGCCATTCTAGCAGGAAGTTTCATCAAGTAGTCACGTGCTTTTTCGGCTTCGTCAGTCAAACTTCCAATTTTATCAATTTCCCACTTGGTGATTAATTTTTGCATAATGTCTACATAATCATTGGCAGTGTAAACTCCGATACGCTGTGCAGAATCTGAAAAATGCTCGAAAGCCGAACTTATTTTTTGACCTGATTCTCTCAAGAAATGCGCAGGCATTACAATTTTAGCTTTCATCATATACTGAAACGCAAGCATCATTTCGCTTGGATCAATTTTGAAAATTTGATTCACAAATTCGCTGTAGGCTAAGTGATGACGCATTTCGTCGCCAGCTACCATTTTGCACATTTTAGCTAATTTGGCATCGCCATAACTTTTCGCCAATTGCGATACTCGATTGTGCGAAACATAAGTGGCTAATTCTTGAAAACTAGTATAAACAAAGTTTTTATAAGGATCTCTTCCGGTTCCAATATCGAAACCGTCATTGATGAGGTGTTGTGTAGTCATTTCGATTTCGCGCATATTTACACGACCTGAAAGATAAAGGTATTTGTTCAATAAATCTCCGTGACGGTTTTCCTCTCCTGTCCATTGTCGAACCCACTTGGCCCAACCGTTTCTTTCCAGATTGTCTACTCCTTCTACTTCCATCAGCCAGTTTTCGTAGGTTGGCAAAGCTTCTTCGGTGATCATATCGCCTACCATCGCAACCCAAAAGTCATAGGGTAAGTCTTTTGAAATTTCTCTTAGTTCCTTTACTTCTTCAAGAAAATTATCGCTTTCTGAATTAGGCAAAAAGTCTGATGGTTGCCAAATTTTTTCTACTGGGATTAAGTATTGGTCAACATAGGCGCTGACGTTCTTCTCTAGAAGTTGCATAACTTCTAGTCGTATGTTTTTTATAGACATCGTTGTTTTTGGTTTAGTGATGTTTTTGACTTGGAATTACCCAAGAATGGGCAAAGTTAGTATATTTTTAAAGTTTTATACCCTGAACAATAGCATTTTCTGTTTTTTCTGAAATTTCTTCGAAAGAATAATTATTTACTGCTAATGGTTTGTGGATAGTAAAGGTGATATGATTCCCCAATCCATAAGGGAAAGCACCATATCTGAAGAACTTCCAAGAGTTATTTATTGTAATTGGTACAACATAGGCTGAAGGTGCATATTTACACAATATTTTTAGTCCACTTTGAGCAAATTCTTTCGGTTTTCCAGTTTTACTGCGAGTTCCCTCGGGGAAAATTACCGCTGAACGTTTGTTTTTTTCGATGTATTCAGACAATCCTTTAATAACCGGAATAGCTTGTTTAGGGTCTTTTCTGTCTATAAGTACTGAACCTCCGTGTCTTAAATTATAAGAAACACTCGGAATTCCTTTGCCTAATTCGGTTTTGCTGACAAATTTCGGATGAAATTTTCGCAGGAACCAAATCATCCCAATGATATCATACATACCTTGATGATTGGCTACAAAAATGATGGGAACGCCTGTTGGAATAGTTGCTCTTCCTTCTATTTTAAAGGTATTCAGTGTAACGTGACCTATTCTAACTAAGAACAAATTCAGGTAATCGACACTTTTTTTATGAGCTTGGTATTCAAAAACGTTGAAACAAATCCACTGAATGGGGTGAAAAATCACTAATGTCAATAAGAACAATAGAATGGCAATAAAGGATATTGGGTAAGATATAATTTTTTGCATTTGTTAAAAATATTGGCTAAAATAGGAATAATTATATTTAATGTGCTTTTTTCAAAAAACACAGTTGGTTTTATTTGAAAAATGCACAATCCAGAAACTACACTTTAATGGATTCAATAATAGTTTTTTCTGTCTTTTGCATTATCTCTTCGAAAGTATAATCGCTTACTTTTAAGGGTTTGTGAACGGTAAACTTAAGATGATGTCCTACACTCAAAGGGAAATAGCCGTATTGATATACTTTCCACGAATTATTGATGGTAATGGGGACAATATAGGCCGAAGGTGCGTATTTGCACAATATTTTCATTCCGCTTTCGGCAAATTCTAAAGGTTCTCCCGTCTTGCTTCTGGTTCCTTCTGGAAAAATAACCGCCGAACGTTTTTCTTTTTCGATGTATTCAGCAAGAGATTTTATCTTCGGAATGGCCTGCTTTGGATTGTTTCGGTCAATAAGCACATAGTTGTTATGACGTAAATTATAGGAAATCGCTGGAATGCCTTTTCCCAATTCTTTTTTGGTCACAAAAGCTACATTAAACTGTTTTAAATACCAAATAATTCCAGCCGTATCCAATAAACTTTGATGATTAGCAGCAAATATTATTGGAACATTTTTCGGTACTAATTCTCTGTTTTCGAAAGAATAGGTTGTGCCTAAAATATGGGTGCATTTCATTGTAAAATAGGCTGTGTAATCAAAAGCTATTTGCAATCCTCGCTCTCCAAAAACTTTAAAAGCAACCCACTGCATGGGATGAATCGTACACAAAACCACTAAATAAGAAAGGTAATAGACTAGTGTTATTGGGTATAATAAAATTTTATTCATTCTCTTAAAAATTACACACAAAAGTAACAAATTTTATTTGCGTTCAATTTTAATCGCGAACAATTATGCGGTTTAGGGTTTAATTGTACCTTTGCTTTTAAAAAAAAGCTCCCTTTTCATAAAAATGAAAATTCTCAATCTATTGAATTTTGAAATATTTTATATCTTTGTATTATTAAAATTACTCCTATGGCAACAATAACATTATCTTATGACGCTCGTAACGTTATCGCAAAAAAGACAGTTGCTTATATACTTTCGTTAGGCGTTTTTAAAACTATCAATAAAACCGCAATAGATTTATCTTTAGAAGATGTGAAAAAAGGGCGTGTAACTACTCACAAAAGTGCAGCTGACTATTTCAAAAATCTTGAAGATTAATGTACATTGTAAAAACCACTAGACAATTTGACAAAGAAATAAAGCTTTGTAAAAAAAGAGGTTACGATCTTTCTAAATTAGAAGAAGTGGTTTCTATTTTAGAAAAAACAGGAACACTTCCCCAAAAATACAAACCACACAAGTTATCTGGAAATTATGATAATTGTTGGGAATGTCATGTCAAAGGTGACTGGCTTTTAATATGGCTACAAAACGACAATGAACTCACCCTTTTGTTTATCAACACCGGGACGCATAGTGACTTATTTTAGACTAACTCTCGAAGATTATAAGTCTTTTTTTTAATCTTTGTTACTTTCCAAAATTAATGAAATTCACTTACCCTCAATCCGAAAAGCTAAAAAGTAAAATCACGATCGATTTACTTTTTTCCAAAGGCAAGTCCGTGTCTAAATATCCGTTGCGACTGGTTTTTGTGGAAAGTGATTATGGCATTCCAAATGATACAGACCAAAAACTGAAAATGGGCGTTTCGGTTTCCAAAAAATACTTTAAACACGCTGTAGATCGCAACTATTTCAAGCGCGTACTTCGAGAAACCTATCGATTGAACAAGCACATCTTGGTTGATAATTTGGACAAAAAATATGCTTTTATGTTTTTTTACCAAACCAAAGAGCGATTGACATACGAGGAAATCAATAGCAAGACCATTCAATTGTTTGAAAAGTTTATTTCTCAGCTGAAGAACGAGGAATAAAAACTTTGTTTTTTAGCGAATGTTGTTATTGACTATTAATTCCTATTTTAGTGGTCTAAAATTTAGCTAGAACTTACTATGACTTCTCCCTTCCAAAAAAAGTACATTCTTCCCGCAATAGCTTCGGCTTTTTTGTTTGTTGGCGTTAGTTTCAAAGACGATTTTTTTGAAATTGCCAAACAGGTTGAAATCTTTACCACCCTATTCAAAGAATTGAATAAAAACTATGTCGACGAAACAAATCCCGGCGATTTGATGGACAAAGCCATCAAAGGAATGTTGGCAAGCCTTGATCCTTACACCGTTTATTTCAACGAACAAGATGTCGTGAAGTTCAAAATAAACAATACAGGCGAGTATACCGGAATTGGCTCAGTGATTACTCGAAAAAACGATAAGTTAATCATCAAAGAGCCTTATAAAAATTTTCCTGCCGACAAAGCGGGCCTCAAAGCAGGTGATGAGGTAATACAGATAGGGGATATTCTTTTGGCAGATTTCAAGGATGATGCTTCACAACTTTTTAGAGGGGCCAAAAACACCAAAATCGAAGTCAAATATTTACGCCAGGGGAAGGCCAATACCGCCCAAATCGTTTTGGATGAGGTAGAAGTTAAGTCGGTGCCATTTTTTGGGAAAATTGACGACAAAACGGGTTATATAGTCTTGGCGCGGTTCAATCAGAAAGCTTCTTATGAAACCAAACAAGCTTTGGAACAATTAAAAAAAGAGGGGGCTGAACGAATTGTCCTCGATTTAAGAGGAAACCCCGGCGGACTTTTGAACGAAGCGGTCAATATTTGCAATTTATTCGTTCCTAAAAATGAAATCATTGTTACTACAAAGTCGAAAATTGAGAAACACAACAATACCTATAAAACGACGAAAGAACCAGTAGATACCGAAATCCCTTTGGCAATTTTGGTCAACGGACGAAGCGCTTCAGCGTCTGAAATCGTTTCTGGAGCTTTGCAAGATTTGGATCGTGCCGTAATTATTGGCAGTCGAAGTTTTGGAAAAGGTTTGGTGCAACGACCAGTAGATTTAACCTACGGAACCCAACTAAAAGTGACGATTTCGCGCTATTACACGCCTTCCGGCAGATGTATTCAAGCCCTAAATTATGCGCAAAAAGACAAAAATGGAGTAGCTACAAAAACCGAAGCCAAGAACTATACAGCCTTCAAAACCAGAAAAGGGAGAACGGTTTATGATGGCGGTGGAATTCAGCCAGACATCGAATTGGAGGAAGCTAGTACAAGTTCTATAGCCAATGCGTTGCTTAAAAACGATGGGATTTTCAATTATATCACTTCTTATTACTACAAAAACCCCAATCTTGGGGATAAAATTCCAACATTCTCAGATGCTGATTTTCAAAATTTCAAACAATTTCTAAAAACCGAAAAATATACTTTCGATACCGAAACGGAATTGGCTTTAAAAAACACTTTGGCTACAGCCAAAAAAGAAAAAATTGAGGAAAGCATTACAGCGGAATACCAACAATTACTCACCGCACTTCAAAAAAGTGAAGAAACTTTATTGGATAAAAATAAAGCTGAAATCAAAAACCTCATTCTTGACGAAATCATCAAACGCTACCAATATCAAGAAGGATTGTACCAATACTACTTGAAAAACAATTCGGAAATCAAGAAAGCAACAACGGTTTTGAACAACAGCTCTGAATATAAAAGCATCTTGAAAATGTAATGAATGGCCGCCTACAAATACTTCTTCTAATTTGTTTTGGCTATCTTTCGGCTCAGGAAAACACGACTCAATCGGTGTTTTTTGAATTTGATAAGTACACTTTAGATTCCAACAAACTAGCCGCAATTACTAAAAGTATTAGCTCGGTCGATTTTTCAAAATTCGAGGCGATTCAGCTTTATGGCTATTGTGATGATAGAGGGACTGTTGATTATAATGATAAATTGTCCAAGAAAAGAGTCGATTTTGTTCAGCAATTTTTGATTTCAAAAGGAGTTTCTCAGAGCAAAATTTACATTTGCGAGGGTCGCGGAAAAGTGGATTTAGATAAAAATTCAGAAAAAAACATAAAAGAATTTCGAGATAAAAACCGGCGCGTTGATATGATTTTCGTCCAAAAAGCTTTTTTCACTTCTTTTCCAGAAAATCCAAAAGTAGGCGATAAGATCATTTTAGACCGCATTATATTTGAGATGGGCTCGAGTGAACTTTCATCGAATGCGAAAAAAGAATTAGACAAAACGGTTCTTATTCTAAATAAACACAAGAAAGTTCGATTCGAAATAAGAGGCCACGTTTGTTGCACTTCAAGCAAATACAAAGACGCTATTGACAATGAAACTCAAAACCGCGATCTCTCAGAAAACAGAGCTAAAAATGTGTTTTTGTATTTTCGTTCCAAGGGAATAAACCCGTATAGAATGCCTTATAAAGGCTATGGAAACCAGTTCCCGCTAGGCTTAGAAGATGAGCAAGATCGGCGTGTTGAGCTTAAAATCATCCAATTGTAATTATTCCTTTTTCATTTCGATATGGGGAATATCATCCTCAAGATACATTTCGCTAGTTTGGACAAATCCGTGACTTTCGTAGAATTTTTTTAGGTACAATTGCGCTCCAATAGTAATTTTGGTTTCGTCAAAACGGTTTTTAATTCCTGCAATTGCTTCTTGCATTAGTTCGTGACCCCATTTTCTGTCGCGAAATTGGGCGTCGACAACCACTCTTCCGATAGACGCATTGTCAAAAGAAATTCCAGGTTCGAAAAGTCTAGAATAGGCAACAATTTCCCCTTCGAATTCGCCTATTAAATGTAAACCTTTCTTGTCTTTTCCGTCCAAGTCCAGATAAACACAGTTTTGTTCTACTACAAAAATTTCACTTCTTAGTCTCAGAATATCATAAAGCTCGTTGACCGATAGGCTTTCAAAATTCTTTATTCTCCATTTTAGGCTCATTTGCAACAGTATATTTTAAAATTTTAATCGACTTAATTATTGACTCTAATTCGTGCATTAAATCCCGTTCTTCTTTTGAAGGAGAATAGCAAAATCCTTCCAAAATTAAAACCCTATCGTTATCGGGATCAACAATAGCATAATTTACAAAAGGTCCTGACATAAAATCATTTTTGAGTTTCCAAGTTCCTTTGGTTTCATAGGTTTCTTTGTCTTCAAGCTTCAATTTAAAATGATAGGGCGAATAGCCTTCTTCCGTAACCATATGGGAGTCTGGTTCGGTTCCAAATATATATAATTTCCCAATAGAATCTCTATTTCTGATGATGTTGGCACTAAGATTTGATCTGTTTTTAATGGAGTGTAAGGGAACTTGATAAATCAGAATACTGCTGTTTCCGCTGATAATTTCTTTTTTCAGCCAAATAAAATTTGGTTTCTGAAGCGCATATAAATAACCTGTCGGAACGTTTAGTTTGATATTAAAAGCGCTAGTGACTCTTTTTGTATTCAATAAAGATTGATTGATAATTCGTTGGTTTTCGGCAAGTTCAGTTTCCTCGATAATCCGAATGATTTGTGGGGCGTTTTTTTCGATGATTTCTAAAATAGCACCATTTGTTTTTCCTGAAATGTGAAACACATTTTGCGGAGAGGCGTATTGATTTTTATGGATTTCGAACTTTGTTTTAGTATCCTTCTTAACGACAATAATCGTTCTACTATCGGTCATAAAGCCTTCTAAAAGTTTTGCAGGATATTGGTTTATGGTGAATTGAGGCTCCTCTTTTTCAAGGCCAATCACAGCTGAGGCAAATTTATTTCTGATACTTTCACCTATCTCACCATTCCATAATTGATCGTCGATAACCACAGAAATGGTGTTGATATTACCAATAGTTTTTCGAGGTAAATGGTCCTCTTTCTTATTGCAGGAAAATAGAAGAAAGGAAAATAGAAGATATAAAAAATGGGTTTTATTCATAATATTTCAATTATAAGATAAAACCCAAAGTTAGATAAGATTATTGTATTAACCTTTTATTTTTAGCTTCATTCCGGGTTTAATTTCTTCCCCGTTGATGTTGTTCCATTTTTTAATATCTGAAATGCTTACTCCTGGATATTGTTTTGAAATACTGTATAATGAATCTCCTTTTTTTACTAAATAGTCGGTGTTTTTACTTTTAGAAGCCGATGCTACACTTTCTTTTTTGCTAAAAGCTTTAGAATTCGATTCGCTGTCGATTGCCACTTGGCTTTTCGCAACTATCAATGAAGCACCTAATGCAATATTGTTATCTGCTAAATTGTTCCAAAGTTTTAAATCCTCTAAAGTGCTGCCGAATTTTTTGGCAATATTTCCAAGATTGTCTCCTTTTTTCACGATGTATTCCACGTTTTCAATCTTAGTATTAGCAGCTATTTCTGTTGTAGCTACTTCTTCAATTTTTGCAACTTGAAGAGACATTCCTAGTTGAATAGAGGAGCCTGAAAGATGATTCCACTCTTTGATTTCTGCAACTGTAACATTGTTCTTTTTGGCAATACTGCTTAAATTATCCCCTTTCTGAACCACGTAAGTTGTGGCAACGGGAGTATATAAAGTATCGATTTTTGTGTTTTTGTTTGTTTTATCTTCCTTGCTAATTTTAGATTCAGTACTAGCAATTTGTTGATTATTTTTAACTTCTACAGCAGCGGTATTGTTTTTCAGCTCTTTTTTAACAGTTTGAACTACACTTTCATTGGTGATTATTTTCAAGCTTTTTCCTCGAGTAACCGTGCTTCCTTTTAATTTATTCCATTTTTTGATGTCGGAAACCGTTACGCTGTATTTGTCGGCTATTTCACTTAAGTTATCACCTCGTTTCACGGTGTAATACTTAGTTTTTGGAAGTGTAACGCGTTGTGTTGTATAGTTCAAAGTGTCATTCGATACAATCGCTTTTTGAACCTGAAATGGTTTTTCACGAAAATCCAAATCGCGTTGTACATAAGCATAAATCTTATCTTCGTTTGAAGCAAAAACCGAAACCTTATCCTTAGGTAATCTCAAAAAATGATGTTGGTCTCCATAAAATGGAATGACATTCATTTTGTATGACGGATTCAAAAGTTGTAATTCGGCTACAGGCACATCAAGCAAATCGGAAATTTGTTTGAACGACATTTGCTTTTTAATAAGGATCGTATCGGTAGCAAAATGCTGAACTAAGGCTTTTTCTGGCTTAATTCCGTGTTCTTTATGGTATTCGTAAATGTACATTGTAGCTAAAAATGCAGGTACATATCCTTGTGTTTCTTGCGGAAGATGTTTTCTAATATTCCAGTAATTTTGCTGTCCTCCAGAACGACGAATGGCTTTAGTAACATTCCCTGGACCTGAATTATAGGAAGCCAAAACCAAATCCCAGTCGCCAAAAATTCCGTACATCGTCGCCATATAATTGGCTGCAGCCTCACTGGATTTTAAAGGATCGCTGCGTTCATCAACATAAGAATCAATCTTCAGATTGTATTGTTTTCCTGTTTGATACATAAATTGCCATAGCCCTGTTGCGCCCATTCTAGAAACCGCTTTTGGGTTTAAAGCCGATTCGACAATCGCCAAATATTTTATTTCTAAAGGCACGTTTTGTTTGGCCAAAGCCTCTTCGAACATTGGAAAGTAGTATTCAGAGATAGCCATCAATCGTCCAAAGGGCTTTTTCCTGTTTTTCAAAAAGGATTTGATGATGTTTTCTAAACCGGGGTTGTATTCGATATTGAAAGGGGATTTGGCATCCATTGCTGCTAATCTTTGTTTCAGCAATTCGGTAGACAATTCATAGTCAACTTTTTCGTCGATATTAATAGTGTGAATATCATTTGAAATATCGTTGTATAAATCTAGAGTTGTTAATTCTTTCAGCCACAAGCTGTCAACACAAGCTGCAAGATCGTCATTAACGAAAGTTTTCTTGATGGAATCTAAGTAGAAGTTTTGGGTTTCTGTTTTTGTGATCGCCTTGTTATAGGAGTGCTTCTGCGAAAACGATTGAATGGAAAAAAACAAAAATAGGATAGGGGCTATATATTTTATCTTCATAATTTTATAATCAACATATTATGCAACAAACAATTATAAAAAATTATTTGTTGCAAATTTAATATGTTATAACTATAAATTCCTTTAAATATTGTTAAAAACGCATTTTTTAGTCCAAAATAGCTGCAATTCCGGGTAAAATCCTACCTTCTAGCATCTCTAACATCGCTCCTCCACCTGTTGAAACGTAGCTCACTTTGTCCTCAAAACCAAATTGTTTCACTGCTGCAACTGAATCTCCACCGCCTACAAGTGAGAAAGCACCATTTGCTGTTGCTTCTGCAATATAGTCTCCAAGAGCAATAGTTCCTTTGGCAAAGTTTTCCATTTCGAATACACCTAGAGGGCCATTCCAAAGGATAGTTTTAGATTCTAAAATTACTTTTTTGAAGTTTTCTAATGATTTAGGCCCAGCGTCAAGTCCTTCCCATCCGTCAGGAATTTCGCGAACATCTACTATTTGAGTATTAGCGGTATTTGAAAAATCATCGGCTGCAACAACATCAACAGGAATATGAATTTGAACGCCTTTTTCTTTAGCTAATCTCAAAATTTCTAGTGCCAAATCTAATTTGTCATTTTCGCAGATAGAATTTCCAACTTTTCCTCCTAAAGCTTTAACAAAGGTAAAAGTCATTCCGCCACCAATAATCATATGATCTACTTTGTCCAAAATATTTTCAATAACTGTAATTTTCGATGATACTTTAGAACCACCAAGAACTGCTACTACTGGTTTTACAGAATCTTTTAATACTTTATTCAAACTTTCGATTTCTCTTGCTAATAACAATCCGAAACATTTTTCAACTGGAAAAAACTGAGCAATGATAGTTGTTGAAGCGTGTGCTCTATGAGCTGTTCCAAATGCGTCATTGACATAAATATCACCAAACGAAGCTAATTCTTTTGCAAAATCAACATCACCAGCTTCTTCTTCTTTGTAGAAACGAAGGTTTTCTAGCATTAAAATTTGTCCCGGTTGCAAATTAGCTACTGCTTTTTCAGCTTCTTTTCCGATACAATCAGGCGAAAAGTACACTACTTGACCCAATATATCTGAAGCCGTTTTTACAATATGTCCCAATGAATATTTTCGTTCAACACCTTTTGGTCTTCCTAAGTGCGACATTAAAATTACACTTCCACCATCGGCAATGATTTTATCGATTGTTGGTTTTGCCGCTTCGATTCTAGTGGCATCAGTCACATTGAAATTTTCGTCTAAAGGCACGTTAAAATCAACTCGAATTATGGCTTTTTTGTTCTTGAAATTGAAATCGTTTATTGTTTTCATTAGATATTATTTTTTATTACTATTTAAAAATTTTGAAAGAAAAACAAAGATATAACTTTTTAGGAACTTAAAAATAGGAATCCTTTAAAAATTAACGGCGTCTATTGGCGAAAACGTTGTAAATTTAAAAAACTATTACACTTTTGATTTTATTCAATAAAACTCTTATCGTAACTAATCAGTCTCAAATATAGGGATTTTATTTCATGTCAAAATGACGTGAAATAAAATTCGAATTCATGCCACATAGTCATTGGATTTATTAGGTGAATCTTTTTATATTTTGTACTTTCAT
>NZ_JBIKRX010000064.1:0-16675 GCF_044348915.1 Flavobacterium sp.
AAAGTACAAAATATAAAAAGATTCACCTAATAAATCCAATGACTATGTGGCATGAATTCGAATTTTATTTCACGTCATTTTGACATGAAATAAAATCCCTATATTTGAGACTGATTAGTTACAAATAATCTAATGAGCGAAATATTTCAATTCGATTCGCTTTATTGACTAAACCTTTGAATTTAAATTTTGTCAAAAGAAGTAAAGATTTATAGGAATAATTTGCTTGTAAGTTTAACGGATAAACGTTTCCTTTTACATCGCTGACCCTTAATGATCTTTTGAAATAATAATTATAGTTTTCGGGATTATCTAGAAATTTTGCATCATCTGAATAATCTAAAAAATAAGTCTCATTATGGAAGTAAAGTATCGCTCCATTCCAAGAAATTTTAGAATTCATTCGAATATCAAATTCAATCTCATTTACTTCGCAAAAATACAAATACGAAAAAACAATCATATTGTGATGCGGAGTCCAATGATGAATTTCTAATCTCATTACTATTATTATGAATTTAACTTAGGCTTATTCCACAACAAACTCCACCAACCCATAGTTCTTCCCAAGGCTTCGGTAAAGGCTTCCTTTTTCTTGTTTGTGGTAAATGTATTGGTAAATCGGATTAAAGTCAACAAAATGGTAATCGAATGCCATTTTATTATGGCGTTTAGTGAAGGCTTTGGATTTTTGACTCTCCAAACATACCAACCGTTGCGAACCACCATTTTGCCATATCGGTATTGGTTGGGCCGTCCTGAAGGATGATGAAAATGACTCAGTTGCACTTGGGTATTGATGACATTTTTGCCAAATTGCAAGGCTCGGATACTAAAATCGGCATCTTCATACAAACCATAGCCTTCAAAATAAGGAGAAAATCGGATGGAATCTACTACTCTTCTGCGGAAAGCAAACGACATTCCTATCAATAAATCTACCTCATAGGTTTTGCCATTCAATGGGAAACCACAGGTTTTGCCGTGTGAATAGTCAGGCATCCGTCCAGGACCTAAATTAGATTGTAGCCCCAAATAATTTCGAACGACATTGCGTTGACCTTCCTTATAAACAAATTCTTCCCATTGGCAATAGCGGTTTGAATCGTATTTTATATTCGGCTCGGCCAATGTCCAACTATTTTCATTTCTAGCTACACCACCTACACCAGAAACATCTGGATTGTCTTTAAAGGTTTTAATTATTTCTTCAAAATAATCTTTTTCTAAAACTGTATCATCATCAAGGAAACAAACCACTTCCATTTCAGTTCTTACTCGTTCAATGCCATAATTTCGTTGTTTGGTCAAGCCACGATGTTCGGGTGGCACCGCATAATAAATTAGGTTTGAAAATAAATTTTCTTTTAGAATAATCTCAGTTTCAGTATTGGTCGAACCGTCGATAACCAGAATTTCATCAGGATACAGCGTTTGCTCCTGAACCGATTGCAACAATTGCAGCACCGATCGAGGGCGCATATAAGTGCAAATTATAAGGGAGAATTTCATCTTAATTTTTATTAGGTTCCTTAGTGAATGTCACTACTTTTTATTGGATTAATCCAAAAACCAATATTCAAATAGAGGAAACAAAAAAGTAAGGTTAAAGAATAAATGGCATTAAATCTTAAGCCTGTATAGACATAAACTGACATAATGGATTGCCCAACAAAAATAGCTAGAATTACTAAATAAATTCGATCTTTGATTGTGTTAAAATCTATTCTTCTTTTTCTAAAAAATCGAACTGTCATTTGAATAAAAACAACAAGATATAAAATTCTAAAAAAAACTGATAAAGTTTCCAAACTACCTGGCTTGGGACTTTCTGGAAAAGGATTGAAATTTGATTTTAATTTTTTTAAAGCAATTCTTGTAATTTCTCCAAAGCCAATTCGGCTTATATGATTTTTAGTTCCTAATGTATATAAATGACTCAAATCCAAAATACTATTTTGAGAATTTGATACTAATTTTGGGTCAACATATTTCAGATTCAAACCTTCATCTGCTAAATCTCCTTCGGAATTGGTAAACTCAGTTGATACTTTCTCATTCCATCCTTTTGCCAATGTAGCTCCTTGCGATGCCGTTAGATAAAACCCTTTTTCAAAAGTAATTGCATTTCGACAAGGCCAAGAACATACAATTAGCGAAAATATAAAACCGTGAAAAAGAGCCTTAATCCAATTGAACTTCCAATTGCCAATCAAATAAATTAATAGTAATGAACCCACGAAAAATACAGAAACAGGATGGCACAAAACAACGCATGCGGCTAAAATAGGTATTGCTATATGAGTCCTCTTACTATTGTTTAGAGAAATAAAAAAAAAACTCAGTCCCAAAATTAAAATTGCGGTTAAGCTTTCCGACAAAAATGTAATTGAATATTTAAGATACTGAGGTTCAATAAAAAGTAAACAAAAAGGAAGTAAGCCTATAAATTTAACATTTGTATCCTTCTTGAATTTAAACAAAATAAATCCCAAAAGGAATACTTCTAAAAATGATTTCAATAGAATTAACGCCAATGGATTTGTTGTAAATCTTAAAAATAATGATAAAAAAAGAGGCCAAAATGGTGGTCGCCAAGTGGCATTTTCTGAAGCAATTACTGAATTCGTATCAGAATACACATTAAAATCAGCTATGTTTTTGGCAATTATCAAGTAATGAGAAGCATCTGCTCCGCCATTATAAGCTGCTTTATCTGAGTAATTGTCATTCATATTTGACAAATACAAATAATAAAATTTGACTGAAATCAAACTGATTACAATCAACATAATAATCCACTTATTATTTACGATTTTATTCATTTAACAAATAGATTATATTTTATTATACAATACATAGCCCTGAAACCATCTTTCCAACCAATTTTTTTCCCTTCTTCAAACGTTCTTCCATAATAACTAATTCCAACTTCATAAATTCTCACTCCAGGAATTCTAGCAATTCTGGCAGTAATTTCAGGTTCAAAACCAAATCTATTTTCCTTCAAATTCAATGATTTTATATAATCTGATTTAAACATTTTATAACATGTCTCCATATCTGTCAAATTGAGATTGGTCAACATATTACTCAAAAAAGTCAAAAATTTGTTTCCTATACTGTGCCAAAAAAACAAAATTCTGTGCGGATTTCCTCCCATAAATCGACTACCATACACAATATCTGCATATCCATCTGTAATTGGCTTTAAAAGCAAATTGTATTCATTTGGATCATATTCTAAATCGGCATCTTGAACCACAATAACATCACCAGTGGCATTTTGTATTCCTGTATGCAATGCAGCTCCTTTTCCCTTGTTTACCTGATGCTCCAGAAATAATATACCCAGATTCTCATTGTTTTGCATATAGTTTCTGATTTGCTCTGAAGTAGTATCAGTGCTGTAATCATTAATGATAATAATTTCTTTTTGAATTCCATTAAGCAATTCAACTTTTTTTATTTTATCTAGGATTTTATGAATTGTTGCCCCTTCATTAAAGGCGGGAATCACAATGGATAGTTTTTTTATAATAGTAGTATTCATCTAGATTTATAGTTAGTTATATGGTGGAAATTGGCTTTTTATGCTTTTTTATTCAATTGATTCGCCCAAAAAACACTTTTTTTCCATTGCTTTTGAAAATGAATGTAATAGCGTATTGGGTTTTTAATCGATTGAAGTTGATAATACTTAAAAAACAAAGTCGTTTTATAACTATTGGTTTGTTCTCTTGAATTGTGCAATATACTATACAACATTACTGTGGGCGAAGGTTTGGGTTGAACGCTATCCTTTTGCCATTGCAAAACGGGTTTCGTTCTAAAACCGCCAACAGGCGCCTTCAAATGCAAGATTTCAGGTTCTGGAAAATACAAGACATCATGACCTAAATTCCGCAACTGCATCCCAAAATCGCCGTCTTCGCCATAACCAAATTCAAAGGCTTTATTGAATTTTACATCAGACAAAATATCCCTTCGAACAAAACTGTTCCCAGCTCCAAAAGTAGGCCATTGAATTACTTTAGTGTATTTCTTCTTCTCATTTTTTTGAGGATAAGAGGTAGTAACCACTAGATGTCCATATTGTGCAATCTTTTCAAAAATATCCGATAGTAAACTAGCCTCAAAACGATTGTCATCATCCGCTAGAAAAACCCATTCGCTTTGGGTTTGATCCAAAGCCTGATTACGGGCATTGCAGGCACCGGCCTGATGCGTAAAAATATGCTGGATTTCAAACGGCCATTTTTCCTGGGTCAGATAATCCAGTTCGCTCGTACTTCCCGCTTCGGTATTTTGTTCCACAATGACAATCTTTTTCGGCAAATGGGTCTGTTTCGAAAAATCCTGCAACACATCATACAAATAAGTCTTTCTGCCAATGGTTGGAATAATAACATCTACTGTGCCTGTATCAATAACTTTTCTGGAGGATTGTGCTTTTATACCATCCACATTAAGAGTTAACTTGCTTCTGTTTTGGTAAAAAAGAGAAAAAAGAAATGGCAACAGCGGGAATTTCCGTTCATACAAAAATAGATTCAACAACAATAAGAAAACCCAACGCGTTCTATAATGTTGCTTTACAAAACGAAAAAGTAGGTATTGATTTGCTTTGGCTGGAACACTTTCGACTGCACTTTTTAAAAGTCGGGGCTCAGAATAACACAATAATCCCTTAGGCAGCAATAGCTTTCCCAAAGAACACAGAAAATAATCAAAATTAGTATCCAATGGAATTTCAGCATCTAAAGCCAACAAAACTTCAGCATACAGACAGCCCACAGTACTGCTCATTTGCCAGGTCGGAAAAGAAACCGTTTTGTTGACTCGCACAAAAAGGGAAGTATCAACATAGCCAAGAGCCGAATCTAAAAATGAAGTATTGGATGGGTTATAGGAAAGAAATAATTTCTTGTGATGCAATAAATGTTCAATCTCCGAAATATTGAGTTGTTCTTTATGACTTACATGACACCAGACCAGTATTTCGGTTGGATACGCTTTCGCCACTTCAATAAGAACTGCAGCTATAGATTTACCGCTAACTTTTTCCATACCAAAAGCCTTGGAATGAGCCAACGCTACTACATTTGCGCCATTATGATATAGAAGTATCATGACCTTACTGTGTTATAGATGTACCTGCAAAAGTGATGATTTCATTTTTTCGGAATCGTACTGTTTTGTAGGGATAGTTCATTTTCTTAAAAAACGCCTCCACTTTGATATAAGTCGCAGCTCCATCCACAATATGATAGGAAGCTATAGCAAAATTGGGTTTCAGATTTTCGATAGTTTGAACGCAACCGTCCAAAGCTTCTATTTCGGCTCCTTCAATATCCATTTTAATAAAATCCAGTTTTTTGATATGGTTTTTGGCTACCCAATCATCAATTCGCACGGCTTCTTTTTTAACACATTTATCCGCATCCGGAATCCAAACCGCCGAAGAACCTACTGTTCCTGCTTCATAAAAATCCACTAATTTATTTTCATCCCACAACAACAATTCTTCAATTTTAATGTTGTCAGCCAAGCTTTCATTTAATTCGATATTCTTGTTAATTCTGGCAATATTAAAGGTATCAGGTTCAAAAGCATAAACAATGCCGTCCTTTCCAACCAATTTTGAAAAGAAAAGAGACAAATGCCCACAATTGGCACCGGCATCCAAAACTACATCATTAGCTTTTACTTTATAAAAATGTTGATAGTAATTAAAATCGGGTACAATAAAATACAAGGCTTCCCTGGTAATCAAAGAAACTTGCTTAAAAAAAGTCTTGAAAACTACTTTATTGTCCTTGTCTTTTTCTAACTGATAGGAAGTATTTTTTGGCCTATTAATACTATAATAGACCAACTTTATTTGTTCTTTAATTCCTCCACTAGGAAAAAGGGCACTAATTATTTTTTTTATCTTTTTTTTCATCTTGATGCTATGCATTTCTTATAAAACAACAAGCTTTGTCTTGCCACTGTCTCAGTACTGAACTTATGTATTATTTTTTTTCTGGCTGCCAAACCAAAACTTTCTTGCAATTTAGGACTTTTTAGCAATTCCAAAATCTTTTCTGCATATTGTTTGTGCGCGTTAGGATGTATTAAAAAACCCTCTAAACCCTCTTCAATCACTTCTTTTGCCCAACCAATATTGGAAGCCACAATCGGTTTTTGCAACGCCATAGCCTCAATCCAGGAAACCGGCAAAGCTTCTGCAAAAGAAGGAAAAACGCAGACAGTAGACAAATGGATTTGCTCTTTTATACCAGCATAAGGAACACTACCCAAATAACGCACATTTCGCAAAGCTTCGGTCGTAAATAAGGCTTGCATCATGGCCCAGGTGGAATCATTTCCAGAAACAACATCAGGCACATCTTTGCCTACCAAAACAAGTTGAGTCTCAGGACTACTTTTGATTACTTCATTGAAAATAAACGGTAATTCCAACAATCCTTTTTTACGAATCAAGCTCCCAAAATATAATATAGTCTTATTGTCATTGCCATTTTTATCGCCATTGCCATTGCCATTGTTATTGCCATTGTCATTGCCATTTTTATCGCCATTGCTATTGCCATTGTTATTGCCATTGTTATTGAATAAATCAACATCAATCGAATTAGGAATAATAGTAAACTCTTTTTTCAATCCAAAAACTTCATTGGTCAAATCAGCTGTAAATTGACTAACCGATAGTAAAGCATCGGCTTTTTGTAGCGCTCGCTTTTCGTGAAATTTATTATTCCATTTCACAGAACGATGATCCAAATGACAAAAATAAGTATCCGAACCATTAAGCCGAATAACGATAGGACATTTTTTGGGTTGGATAAAGGAAGTGATTCCAGTCCAATCAGGTGCTTCAACCAAATCGATTGCTGCAGTAGCATACAATTGATTGATTATTCTTTCCAACTTTTTCCTAGTCAACCACCAAGATAATCCTTTAAATTTGACATTCTGAATTTGCTGAATGGTTATTGCGTGATCATCAAAAACTCCTTCCTCCTTTTGTCCATATACCAACACGCGAACCGAACAACCTTCTGCCAAAAGCCCAGTAGCCAGATTCTTGATACTCGAACCAATCCCACCGGAATTGCCTGTCTTAGGATGAGGGTATTCAGGAGTTAGGAAAGCGATTTTCATTTGACTTTGTTGTTAGTAATAACCCTTTCAGAGTTTTGAAGGCTGAAAGGGTTCCCAGTTACGATTAAAAAATGTTGCTCGACCATTTTCCCTAGAGAAAAACGCTTTTCGACATCAATTCTAGTGTTCAAATCCATTTTTTTAGTTCCTAAATAAACTTCTGCTAAAAGAGTTGTCAGGGCAGGAACATCTTTGGCTTTAAAAATATAACCATTAACAGTATTAATTATGGCTTCTTCATTGCCTCCCACATTGGTAGTAATAACAGGTACATTAGCTGCTAAACTTTCCAGAATTGACAAACTAAAACATTCCATATGCGTCGGTTGTAGCATATAATCATACTGGCAATAAATGGATTTAAGATGGGAACTGCTTCCCATAAAATGGAAACAGTGCTCCAAACCCAAACGGAAAACTTGGTCTTCCAATGTTTTTCTATAGGGCCCATCACCATAGACATCAATCACTATTGCTGCTTTTATCGCGTTCGGCAATAGGAAAACCGCCTGAATCAGGTCTTGAATCCCTTTGGATTCCCGCAAATGGGAAGCGGTTAAAAAACTGGGGTGTATTTCTTTTCTGGTTTTTCTTTCTTGAATAGCTTCCAGAAAAATTCCGTTATGAATGACCTGAATTTTGTTTTTTATTGGAGCACCAAAATCCTTTACCAATTCATTTGCCGTATAATCCGAAACCCCAACAAACGTATCAATATATTTGGAATACAGTAGCCCCTTAATTTTTTTCTTTATTTTCTTTGCAAAAGGGTACCCGTTTATAGGTCTTGGATTATGATCTACGACAATAATCTCAGCTTTAGACAGTTGCTTCGCTGCTGCAAAAAAAGGAGTACACAACTCCAAAAAATGAGTAATGATGTGCGAATACCCTGTTTTATTTTGTTTCAAAAAAGTTAGAAAATTTTTTTCTACATTTTCAGTATTGCTTGAATGAATGTTCAAATCGGGATAACTTCCGTGAGCCGCTGGATTAGGAAAAAACCAATCGACCTGAATATTATTTTCTTTACACTTTTTATCAAATTGCCAAAAGAAATAATCCATGCCTCCCACTCTTTCAGGTAAAAGTTCATAGTTACATAGGACGGCTATTATTTTAGACATTTCTTATTCTGATGATTAAAAAATTATTTCAATATATTAATTATTGCATTCCATATAGTAATCGAAGACTTTGTTGGTGTTTTACCAACCACTATTTCATACCATATTAAACCTTTGTCGACATTTGAAATTTTACAATTTATGACTTCGGACACGACATGTTCCAATTGTTTTTTATCATTGCAAAAAAGAACGGCCTCTTTACTTGGCATACTTCTAAAATGAACATAATTATAATTTTGACCTATATCCCTGATCCCCTTCATTAATTGGGGTTGCTCATAATTATAGTAAATACACGGCTTATTATGAACTACAAAATCAAATACGGTTGAAGAGCACACATTGGTTACAAATTCACTATGCTCACAAACATTGTATAACATGGAGGAATCTTCTTTAGTTGCCAATACCTCTCCTTGTTTGCCAATTTGTTCCCATATTGGATTTAAAACTTTAATAATATCTTTATTCGATTCTATTACATCATCATACCTCTTTGTAACATCTACAGGACATTTTCTATAAATAATTCCAAGGTTTTCTCCTTTTGCATTTAGGCTTCTTACTGCATTAGCTAAATCTTCTAAATAATATTGATCGAGAGGTGAGGTGGTTTCATCATCTCCTGAAAAGCAGATGTATTTTGTATTTTCATCTAAATTATATTGTTTAAAAAAGTCCTCTCGAGATTGTAATAAACTGATGTCATGATGGGGTTCAAATTGTGGTGTCCCCGTAACGATTACTTGCTCATTTTTAATAAGTGGGTAGTATTTTAGTAACTCATGTTTCATTAAATCACTCCAAACAAAATAATAATCGGTTTCAATAACTTGCATAGCTTTTGGCACATTATCCCATGATTGAATAAAACATACCGTTTTTATTCCTAAATCTTTTGCCGCAAGTATTGCACTTATATTTTGGGTGTTTCGTTGATTAGAGCAAAAAACCAAATCAGGCTGATGCTCTTTCAATTGTAATCTGCAGGAAAGATATTTAGCGTTTTTACGTTCTAATTTTTCAATTCTTTTTTTAATTTTATTTATCCCTTTTTCGGATGAATTCAACTTTATCAACAACCAGGTAAAAACGCTTTTTAAACTATTTTTAAAACCTTTATAGTCCAAAGGAAATTTATAAGTTTCATAAACAGCATCATTAAACCTTTTCTTTGAAATATTTAATTCAATGTCTTTTCTTGCTCTAGAATAAATAGGAGTCAAGGGATGGGTCGGCAATTTTTCCATAGTCAACTCATTAAAACCGAATTTTTCCTTAATGGGGAGTAAACTATTATTCCAATACACAATTTCAACCCCCATTTCATCTCCAATTTCTTTAAAAGAGCTAAACACAAAATTTCGCAAACCACCACCATCTGGGAGAAAAACAAAAACTTTTTTTTTCTTCATATTACTTTTTAAAATCGACTACTTCGACTTAACATCTCTTATATTTTGCTGAATCCAATTATTAAATTTATCTATTCATTTTTCACAACAACTGCAACATACATGAACCTGTGATAAAAATCACTTTAAAAGGAAAAATTAGTTTCAAAGACGAATTAACCTCATCTAGCCCTTTTATTATTTTACTTTTTGATTTTTTTAATTTGTCTCTTTGTATTTTTTCTATAGGCAAAACATCAACACTTTTATAGGTTAATGCATTGTGAACTGCTTTTAAATCTCTTGTCAATTTCCTCAGCCCCATTGGTTCCAGTGAAGCGGCGTGATCCGTCCCCTTCCAAGTTCTATCAATAGTATAATGGCGTTCAATAATAGTTGCGCCTAATGTATAGGCTGCAATATCTACAGCAATTCCCAAATGATGACCAGAGAAACCTATATGTTTTACCTTATTTTTATATTTTTCAAGTAATAAAACAATATCTAACAAACAAACATCTTCAAAAGGAACTGGATAACCAGAAGTACAATTGTATAAAACAACATCCTCATTCCTTTTTTTATTACTAAAAAATTGTATAATTTCCTCTATTTCGCTTTTTGTTGTCATTCCTGTTGAAATATGAATTTCTCCTTTAAAATAATCACATAACCAGCCTAACATTTCAAAATTATTATTACAAGCAGATGGAATTTTTATAAAGTTAGGATTTAAAGAAGTTATTTCTTTAGCTGAAGTCAAATCCCAAACCGATGTTGAATAAATGATGCCTATTTCTTCACAATATCTCTTTAATTCAGCGTGTTGATGAATATCAAATTCCAAATATTCCCTGTGCAATCCATAAGTTTCTCCATATGAATTTAAAGGATTGGGGTGTGGTTGATTGTATTGTTCATCCGTTAATAATTCCTTATTATTCCTTTTTTGAAATTTAACTGCATCTGCATTGCAAAATATTTTGGCTACTTTAATCAGTTCTTTAGCTATTTCTATATCCCCTTTGTGGTTGCATCCAATTTCAGCAATAACAAAAGGATTTTTGTATGTCTTCATAAAATAAAATGTTTTTAAAATCTTTTATTATAATTTAAAATAAAATGGCAGGCTTCTCTAATTGCTCCACATCCTGATTCATGAGTTAAAACAATATCAGCATGTTGTTTTACTATAGTTGTTGCATTATTTGGAGTGATAGACCATCCAACACTACACATATTCGCTAGGTCATTGACATCATCACCGATGTAAGCAATATTTGAGGCTCGAATAGATTTTTCAATTAATAAATGTTGCAACAAAGCATATTTATCCTTCACTCCTAAAAATATATTCTCTATTTTTAACTTTTTCATGCGTTGTGCTACTAATTCTGATAATTCCGATGTCATCACCATGACTTCTATTCCTTGTTCTCTAAGAATCTCTAATCCCATTCCGTCACGCATGTCAAATTGCTTTGTTAATTCTCCTTCTTTCGAATAAAATACGGTTCCATCAGTAAATACTCCATCAACATCCAAAACAAAATGTGTTATTTTATTCGTTTCCTTTTGTTTTTTTAGGCGATTGATTAGAAGTTCTTCTACTATTAACCAATCTGTTTCCGTGTCAATTTCATTTAATGAGTCTTCGTCCATTTTAACCAAACCTATGTTTCCACTCACCCTATTTTTAGAAAACGCAAAAGCTTCTTTTGTAGTGCAATATACCGCTCCATTTTCAACCAATAATCCTTCAAAATCTTGTCTGCGAGGTCTATTAAAAACATCATAATTTAACGGCTCACCTTCATTACTCCAAATAAAGCGATGCGTATTAACAACGGTTAGAGAGGAATCGTATTTTTCATATTGAATAGTATCCAACATTTTATTAATATCTAAATAAGTGGTAAAAGGCGAAGTGGCTTGCAACAAGCATAATATATCAAAATCATTGTTTATTAATTCACAAAACTCAATAAGTGCGCTCTCTGTTGAAGCCGTATCCACTGCATTTTGGTCGTTTCTTAAAATGGCTTTTACTTTAGTGGTCCATTTGTATTGGTTATTTACAAAGCTTATTATTTCATCATCGTCAGTAAAAACAACTATTTCGTCTAAGTTTGAAAAAATAGCTTGCGTCAATACCCAAGTAAACAAAGGCCTCCCAACCATTTTACGTTTATTTTTCCCTAAAATACTTTTTGACCCCTTTCGAAGAGGAATAAATCCTATTTTTTTCATAATACTCATATTTTAAACAAAAATACTTTTTTTTATTAGCAAGAGTTAAGTTTTGAAAGCAATAAAAATAACATAAAAAAAATAAAGCCCTAAGCCTTCTTTATAAGGCTATTAGATTTATCCCATATGTTTAGTAATTTACTATTCCAAAAAAATCAAAACACAAAACATCTATAATTAACTCTTTAAACATCGTTACACACAAAATAGTGTACATTGAAAATGCGACTTTCAATTTGCACGGTTTTTAAATTCATTTTCGGGATTCCAATACAATTTGTTTTCCGGCAATTGGTGGTATTCCTCATACTCCTTATTGGTCAAGCGATTGCTGTTCTTGATGATTTTGCGAGTATTCCAAACCAAATCTAACAAAGCTAAAACTATAGCCAGTAAAACTTTGAAATCGCCTTGAAATACTTTGAGTTTGAATTGCATCCAAAGTGAATATGCCATTTTTCGAGGGATTGCTTTTAAAGGATAAAATAAGAAAAACAAATACCAACCCGCACGCAAGGAGCGACGTTGTCTTTCAATATAATCCTTGTGCTGCTTCCGCGCTTTAATATCGACCCGATGGTGCACCAAAACTTCTGGCAAATAGTGAACTTCCCAATGCTTTTTGAATAATTGATAGGAAGCAAAATTTTCCTCGCCATAAAAGACAAACCAAGCGGGGTATTCCGGAATAGCGTGCCAGGCGACCATTCTAAAACAATGTGCCCCTCCAGCATAGTTCTGAACTTGCATTGATTTTTGAGAAGTTGCGGTTGTTTCTGGCTCCATTTTATTCCAAAAAATTCTAAAACTCAATACGGCAGCTAATGGATTTTGAATAAAAAAATCACTAATTATTTCCAATGGTCTTTCTGTTATAAAATGCAAATCATCGTCTATAGAAATTGCATAATCGGTTTGAACCAAACGCAACAATCGATTCCGGCTATAGATTAACCCTTTACTTGTAGCGTTTTGAATGAATTGTATTTTGGGATAGTTTTTTTTTATGAAATAGGCTGTCCCATCGGTAGAACCATCATCACAAATCAGGCAAACCACCTCTTCACTATCCAACAAATGCTGGATTTTTTCTAAGGTAAAAACCAAATCGGTCAGTCGATTTTTGGTAGTAATGAGGATGGAGAAAGTATGGTTTGACATTTTTATGTTTTAATGACCAACGGATTTGTTTACTATTTGTATTTATTTCGTCGTGTTTTCCAAAAAACCAAGGACTTCAAAAAAAGTTTCAATTCTTGTTTTTTTGTCAATTGGGCTTTCCATTTGAACTTGGTATATAAATATTCTAAATACAAACTAGGAGAATAACGTTTTTGTTTCAAAAAGCATTTCCTCAAAACATCTGCTTCTAAATCGATAAGATATTGAGAAAACATTTGGGTTTCAAAAAAAGCCATAGCTTGGTTTGCTTTTGCTAATTTATGTTGAATTTGTTTAAAAACCTCAAGGTCATTGAATGTAATACTTTCTGTTTTGCCAAATTGTCTCTCTAAAAACTCCCTTTCAACAGAGCCCCAAGCTATATTTAAATACTGCAACATTTTAAATTTGGCAGCAATATCACTTTTTTTCTGTTCATCGGCTCGTTTTCGAGATACTTGATTGCCATAAACTCTATATTCTAAGAAAACTTCGGGTAAATTTTTAAGTTTTCCAAAATTCAATAATTGTATCCACATATGATAATCCTCGGCAGGTTCTGTGGTACTATCGTATTGAATAGCATATTGGTCTAAAACGTTTTTACGAATCATAGTAGAAGGATGACAAATACAATTCCCCCACAGTAACTCGATTTTTATGTCTTCATGATCTAGCGGAAGACTAATACTCTTATCATTACCAACAATTTTATAGACTGTACCACAAACTACCACTTCGGGATGCGTGTCTAAGTAGGTCAATTGTTGGGCAAATCGTTCCGGATGACTTATGTCGTCAGAATCCATTCGAGCAATATATTCGCCTTTTGCAATTTTCAAACCGTAGTTCAAACTATTAGTATAGCCTGAATTTTTGGGTTTTTGTATCAATTGAATACGAGGGTCTGGGATGTTTTTTAGAATAGCAACTGTGGCATCCGTCGAAGCATCATCTATAATCAACAACTCAAAATCACTAAACGTTTGATTTAAAATACTTTCTACAGCAGTTTGTATGTACAATTCACAATTGTATACAGGCAAAATAACGGTGATTTTTGGGGTGGTGTTTAGAGACGTATCCATTGAGGGGGTATTAAATCATTGGTGTTTCTTTCTGAATTTGCATACCATTTTTTTGGAGCAATTACTATCTTATTTGGCTGAGTATTCAACCAAGCAGCCCACCAACTAAAAGAACTATTGGCAATAATGTTATGAGTACAAAAACTCATTAATAACATATCAACCCAACTATTCTCTTCAGTATTGTCATCAACAAATAGTTTAGAATAAGGTAACGTTTCAAATTGTTCCTTTACCCATTGGCTATCATCTGAAAAGAAAACTAAAGTAAACTTTTCAATTTTTGATGCTAATAATAGTATAGCTTTTGAATAATATTCTAAACTACAATTCCCATGAAATTGCTGTGTTTTTGCATTAGTAACATAATCCCCTCTACGAATGTGCACCGAAATGGCAATCTCAGATTGTAATTTAGAAAGCAATGTTTTGTTCCTATCATCTAAAGACTCAACGGGAAAAGAAAAGGTTTCTCGAATTAAATCTTCCTGATTTTCGAAGTATTTATAACTTTGAAAATATCCTTTAATATAGGCTGGGCATTTGATCGATAGAAATTCTGGATGAAAATCTAAAGAAGGCTCTGAATAAATATTTGACTTACAATAAAACCCTAGTTTTTTCTTAATCTTATCGATAAAAGAAAGTCGTGTTAATTTAATAATTTCTTCTGATGAAGCATGCATAGATTCATTTTCAAAAATACCAAGTTCAAATTTCCTTTGTGTAAATTCTTGTTCATTTGAGAAGGTATCGAAGAAACTTTTGTCTAATTTAAGTGGCACACTAGTCCTTTTTGCAAGAATTCTTGCAAAAGCATACTGAAACATCTGGTTTCCTAAACCTCCTTGAAGCTGAATGACAATCATTTAAACAGTTTTTTTAATGCAATAATATTATGCATTGCTTTAAAATTTTCTTGCAACCATTTATCATCTTTATTCCACCATTCTAATTTTTCAAGAAATAGTATATCCTCTTCAGAAAAACGATATTTAATAAGTTTCGCAGGAATCCCACCAACAATTGAATAAGGAAAAACATCTTTAGTCACAACAGAATTTGCAGCTATAACTGCACCATTTCCAATATTTACATCATCTAAAATAACAACATTTGCACCTATCCAAACATCATTCCCGATGGTTACAAATCCCATTTCTTCAAAATATTGAGCATCACTAAAACTAGTTCCACATTGTTTATTTGTAGAATAAAAAGATGGATGTGTCGAAACAAAATCACCAACTGGATGCTTTCCTAAACCTATGCAAACACCTTGAGCAATAGAACAGAATTTTCCAATATTACAATTCATTATAGTCACATTCATTGCACTATAAGTATAATCCCCATAACCTACCTTATATAAAAAAGAATTATCGTTTACTTTATTATATTTACCAAATTTACTTTGATTTATTGTACAGTTTTTACCAATCAATATATTTTGATTTAATTTTTCATTATTATTTTTCCTTCTAAAAAAAAAATGAATCAAAGAACGCATCTTTATTTTTAGTCCAGCAGGTAGTTTTTTAATGACTTTTATTCCTTTATTAGCAATCAAAACAACATATATTAATTTTGGAATTCTATTAACATATCCACACATTTTAATATCTTTTATAGAAAAAATAGAAAATTTATAAAATCGAGTTCTAAAAAAGTAAAAAGTTTTTTTTAATTGAATATTTTTATAAGGAATACTGTTGTATAAATAAAGATATTCTTTAATTTCAACGTTCCTATTGTCTCGACAATCATTTGTAATATTATGGTCATCACCAACCGTTGTTATTAATTCTCTGGAATCGAATTCAAATTTACTATTGCCTGCCAACAATCTACAATAAAATTCAAAATCTACGACCCATTTTAAATTTACATCAAAAAAAACACTTGATGATCTTCTAAAAATAGTAGCACTAGGAGCGCCAATAAAATTTCCAAAAAACAAAGTATAAGGATTCAATTTCAAATTTAGTAAATTCTCAGATGTCGGCTTGTGTATCCATATTTTATCTTTATTGATTAATTTCACGACCGAAGAACTGAATCCTAATAAAGCATTTGGTGAGTTTTCCATTAAATCAACAAATGCCTGTAAACTATGTTCAAAGGTAAAATAATCATCGTGATGCATTATTTTAATATACTCCCCTTTTGACCGCCTAATGGCTTCATTCCAATTTTCAGGACTTCCCAGTGGTATTGCATTTTTGTAATACTGTATTTTACCTTTCGATTGGTATTCTTGTACTAAATCAAACACAATATCTGTTGGCGAATCATCTGTAATGATTATTTCATAATCAGTAAAGGTTTGATTTAAAACGGAATCTATCGTTTGTCTTAAATAGTCATTCCTTAAGAACCCACTTTTTGAGTTTTTAGATTTTTTACCAAAAATACATCTGCAAAAATAAGCAGTAAAAATTCGAGCCAAAGAACAATTTGCTCTTTGATTTGGTTGAATCGT
>NZ_JBIKRX010000136.1:0-4721 GCF_044348915.1 Flavobacterium sp.
CAAAACTTTGCTAAAATACGCTCAGTCATTGATACAACTATAAAAAATGGCCTAAATGTATTGGAAGCATTGGTAATAATAGCTAAATTTGAGTTTGAATTATAAACTGATTAGTTACAAAAATTTTATCTAAATCAAGAATACAATTAGCATCATTTGAAAGTATAAATAAATTAAGCTACTTCGTTAACTATTTCTCGAGTTTTTTTTGTAAACGCAATGGGTTTTTGCACTTATTAGTAAGTAACTATTTTAACATAAACTTGGATGTACATATAACGAAAGAATAAATCAAAATGATAACTTTGCGTTTTGCCAAAATTCTATGCTAGAAAACGATAACAACATTGAAGTATTGGGTGCGAGAGTACACAATCTTAAAAATATAGATGTCCGCATTCCGCGGGAAAAATTGGTGGTGATTACCGGACTTTCAGGTTCGGGAAAATCATCCCTCGCTTTCGACACGATTTATGCCGAAGGACAACGCCGCTATGTAGAAACTTTTTCGGCTTATGCTAGACAATTTTTGGGAGGTTTGGAACGTCCCGACGTGGATAAAATTGATGGACTTTCTCCCGTAATCGCTATCGAACAAAAAACTACTAGTAAAAGCCCGCGCTCAACAGTTGGAACTATCACCGAAATTTATGATTTCCTTCGTTTACTATATGCTCGTGCTGCTGATGCTTACAGTTACAACACAGGTGAAAAAATGGTTTCGTATGACGACGAGCAAATCAAGGATTTAATTACTAAAGACTTTTTAGGAAAACGAATCAATATTCTGGCCCCAATTATTCGCGCTAGAAAAGGACATTATGCCGAATTATTTCAGCAAATTGCCAAACAAGGATTTTTGAAAGTCCGAATTAATGGAGATATTAAAGATATCACGGTTGGAATGAAACTCGACCGTTACAAAACCCACGATATTGAAATCGTGATCGACAGAATGATCATCGAAGACACTGCAGATAATGAAAAACGTCTAACCGAAAGCATCAAGACAGCGATGTATCAAGGTGAAAATGTTTTGATGATTCTAGACCAAGACACCAATGAAATTCGATTTTTTAGTCGGAATTTGATGTGTCCAACGACCGGAATTTCATATCAAAATCCAGAGCCGAATTTGTTTTCCTTCAACTCGCCTAAAGGAGCTTGTGATCACTGCAAAGGTTTGGGGACGATTAACGAAATCAATATCAAAAAAATTATTCCTAACCCCAAATTATCCATCAACAAAGGAGGTTTTGCTCCTTTGGGCGAGTACAAAAGCAGCTGGATGTTCAAGCAATTGGAAATCATTGGTGAAAAATTCGACTTCAAATTGACCGATCCTATTTCCACTATTTCCGAAGAGGCAATGGAAATGATCTTGAATGGCGGCAAAGAAAAATTCTCAGTCGAGTCGAAAGTTTTGGGCGTTACCAAAGAATATAAAATTGAGTTTGAAGGAATAGCTCATTTCATCAAAAACCAACACGACGAAAGCGGTTCTACAAGCATCAAACGTTGGGCAAAGGAATTTATGGACGAGGTAAATTGTCCCGTTTGCGAAGGTTCTCGATTGAAAAAAGAAGCCTTATTTTTCAAAATCAAAGACAAGAATATCAATGAATTATGCGGTATGGATATTTCAGACGTGACGGCTTGGTTTTTGGATTTGAACAACCATTTATCCGATAAACAAAAAACAATAGCCACTGAAGTTATCAAGGAAGTCAAAGATAGACTTAACTTTTTGATGAATGTTGGTCTAGATTATTTGGCTTTAAGCCGTAGTTCCAAATCACTTTCAGGTGGTGAAGCACAACGCATTCGATTGGCAACTCAAATTGGTTCGCAGTTGGTTGGAGTTTTATATATTTTAGACGAACCTAGCATTGGTTTACATCAAAGAGACAACGCCAAACTGATTCATTCCTTGGAACAATTGCGTGACATCGGCAACTCGGTAATCGTGGTAGAACACGATAAAGATATGATTGAGCAAGCCGATTATGTTATTGATATTGGCCCGAAAGCAGGTAAATATGGTGGCGAAATCATCAGCATTGGTACACCTGCCGAGACATTAAAATCAAACACCATTACCGCTCAATATTTGAACGGAAAAATGAAATTAGAAATTCCAAAAAAACGCCGTGAAGGCAATGGAAATTTCTTGAAATTGACCGGCGCTACTGGAAATAATCTGAAAAATGTTTCGATAGAATTGCCTCTAGGTAAAATGATTTGCGTAACCGGCGTTTCGGGAAGCGGAAAATCGACCTTGATAAACGAAACCCTCTACCCTATTTTGAACTCCTTTTATTTTAATGGTGTCAAAAAACCGAAACCGTACAAAAAAATTGAAGGTTTGGAACATATCGACAAAGTGATTGATATTGACCAAAGTCCAATTGGAAGAACACCTAGATCTAATCCTGCTACTTACACCGAGGTATTTACCGAAATCCGAAACTTGTTTACAATGACTTCGGAAAGTATGATTCGTGGTTACAAAGCGGGACGTTTTAGTTTTAATGTAAAAGGCGGACGATGCGAAACCTGCGAAGGCTCGGGCGTTCGAACAATTGAAATGAACTTTTTACCCGATGTATACGTAGAATGCGAAACCTGCCAAGGCAAACGCTTTAATAGAGAAACTTTAGAGATTCGCTACAAAGGAAAGTCCATTTCGGATGTGCTGAATATGACCATTGACGAAGCCGTTCCTTTCTTTGAAAATATTCCGAAGATTTATCGAAAAGTGAAAACGTTGCAAGATGTTGGTTTGGGCTATATTACACTGGGACAACAAAGTACAACCTTATCCGGTGGCGAAGCGCAACGTATCAAATTAGCAGGAGAATTATCCAAAAAAGACACAGGAAACACCTTTTATATCTTAGATGAACCGACTACTGGTCTTCATTTTGAAGACATTCGAGTATTGATGGAAGTAATCAATAAATTGGTTGATAAAGGCAACACCATCTTGATTATCGAGCACAATATGGATGTAATCAAACTAGCAGATTACATCATCGACATTGGCCCCGAAGGAGGAAAAGGCGGCGGAGAAGTCGTTGCCAAAGGAACTCCAGAGGAAATAGTAAAAAATAAGAAAAGCTACACAGCACAGTTTCTGAAAAAAGAGTTGTCTTAATTCCCCTTCTCTGGAGGGGTGCCCGAAGGGCGGGGTGGTTTTTAGACTTGCTAATTTATCCTAAGCCTAAAATTAAACTTGTATGATAAACGATAAAGAAATAACAGCGTACATAAATGGGCAACCCATTTATAGAAACTTTATTGAAGATTTACCATACAATTTGAAGCTAAAAACTCGTGCTCGAGTATTACGTAAGGCAGGAGTGCTATCGGAAGTCATTTTTTGGAAGCAAGTGCACAAAGAAATGTTTTGGAAAATAGACTTTGACAGACAAAGAATTATTGGAAATTACATAGTAGATTTTTATATAAAAACATTAGGTTTAGTGGTTGAAATCGACGGATCAAGCCATAATAACAAAGAAGATTATGACCAAAAACGAGAAGATTATTTGATTTCGTTGGGGTTAAGGGTATATAAAATTTCGGATTTAAGAGTGAAACACGATTTAAATAACGTGATGACGGAGTTAGAGAATTATATTATTGAGGAGTTTGGTTGAGAGAACATTCGTATTATTTAAAAAACCACCCCACCCTTCGGGCACCCCTCCATAGGAGGGGAAATGCAAAAGAAATAATTGCAATAACAAGGAACTCCCGAAGAAATTATCAAAAATAAAAAAAGCTACACAGCACAGTTTCTAAAAAAAGAGTTGTCTTAATTCAAGTCCGAAGGAGAAAAAAAATTAATTTTTAAACATAAAAAAAGCATCATTATATAAACTATAAGGATGCTTTTTATTGATGAATTAAAACCTTAACCGAGCCAATTGCAATCTTTAACAGGGAATTTAAATTATTGTAACGTCACCTTGCGAACTAACATTACTTTTTACAATCGATTTTTTATTAATTTCAATAAAATTTAAAGGATGAAAATCATTGAATCCTGCACTTTCAATAATTTGTTCTTCCTCTAAAATAATTCTATCGATTGTTTTGCTTGGCTTTGTTAATAAAACTGGTTCTGCATACAAAAAAGCAGCATCATCAAGTAGCGAAATATTCACTTGCTGAGTAACTGATGTGGTTTTCAAAACGGCAATTACATCATTAGCATTAGACAACTCAGCATATTTCAAGGCAGTAAATCCTTGGCTATCTTTAATGTCACGATCTGCTCCTTTTTGTAATAAATATTCAATAATTTCTACTTTGTTATAGCGAGCAGCGTACATTAGGGGTGTTAGCCCATTAATTTTCTTATTTATTTTCGTGCCGCTTTCTATAAATTGCTTAACAGTTTCTATCTCCCCTTTACTAATCGCAATTGCGAAAGCGGATGGAGATTCAGAAAAAACATTTTGATTTCTTTGACTATCAAAACTATTTGTATTAGAAGCATAAGAAGCATTAGCAAATGCTATGATGGTAATCCCTAAATAAATGATTAAATTTTTCATTGTAATTGCATTTAAATTATTAATTATTGTTTTTGTAACTAATCAGTTTATAATTCAAACTCAAATTTAGCTATTATTACCAATGCTTCCAATACATTTAGGCCATTTTTTATAGTTGTATCAATGACTGAGCGTATTTTAGCAAAGTTTTGTGCT